>NZ_JBPCSJ010000451.1:0-9812 GCF_051007235.1 Hydrogenophaga sp.
CGCATCGTGTTCACGGGTGTCGCCGGTGGCCTGGGTGCCGGCGTGAAGGTGGGGGACGTGGTGCTGGCGCGCTCCTTCCTGCAGCACGACATGGACGCCTCGCCGCTGTTCCCGCGCCACGAAGTGCCGGGTTACGGGCGCGCGCGGTTCGAGGCCAATGCGGCGTTGGCCGATGCGCTGGAACTGGCCTGCGAGCGCATGCTGCACCAGTTGCCCCAACAGCTGGGCGCCCAGACCGTGGCCGCTTTTGGCCTGCAGTCCCCCCGCCTGCACCAGGGCCTGCTGATCAGCGGCGACCGCTTTGTCGCCACCACCGCCGAAAGTCAGGCCTTGCAGCGCGAACTCCCCGACGCCCTCGCGGTGGAAATGGAAGGGGCGGCCTTTGCCCAGGTGTGCCACGACTTCGGCGTGCCGCTGGCGGTGGTGCGCACCATCTCCGACCGAGCCGACGACGCGGCGCACGTGGACTTCCCGAAGTTCCTGCGCGAAGTCGCCAGCCGCTACAGCGGCGCGGTGATTGACTCGCTGTTCAACCACTGAACAGCCCGGCGCGAGGTGACTGGGTCGAGAACGCGGCGGAACTGGCTCTGCCAGGCCGCACGCGTTGCCCCTTGAGGGGCGGAGCCCGCTACACGCAGTGAGCGGGCGATGGGGGTGGACCTACTTCAACCAGCCACGCTTGCGGAAGTACAGCATCGGCACCACCGCCGACAGCACCATCAGCCCCAGCGCGAACGGGTAGCCCCATTTCTGGCTCAGCTCGGGCATGTACTGGAAGTTCATGCCGTACAGGCTGGCGATCAGCGTCGGTGGCAGCAGCGCGACGCTGGCCACCGAGAAGATCTTGATGATCTTGTTCTGGTTGATGTTGATGAAACCGACCGTGGCGTCCATCAGGAAGTTGATCTTGTCGAACAGGAAGGCAGTGTGGCTGTCGAGCGAATCGAGGTCGCGCAAGATCTGGCGTGCGTCTTCAAACTGCTCGGCGCTCAGCATGCGGCTGCGCATCATGAAGCTGACCGCGCGGCGCGTGTCCATCACGTTGCGGCGGATGCGCCCGCTCATGTCCTCGTGGCGCGCAATCGCCGAGAGCACTTCGCCGGCCTTGTTGTCCGTCACGTCACCGGCCAGCACCTGTCGGCTGACCTTTTCCAGGTCGTCGTAAATGTCTTCCAGCGTGTCGGCGCAGTACTCCGCGTCGGCGTCGAACAGCATCAGCAGCACATCCTTGGCGTTCTCGATGAGCCCGGGCATGCGGCGCGCGCGCATGCGCAGCAGGCGGAACACCGGCACATCCTCGTCGTGGATGGAGAACAGCACGCCCTGGCTTTTCAGCTCGGCGTTGTGCTCGTTCAGGATGAAGGCGACGCGGATCGCGCGCGGGTCTTCATCGTCGTCGATCAGGAAGTCGGACCGGATGTGCAGTTCGCCGTTGTCCTCCTCGAAGAAGCGGGCCGACTCCTCGATGTCGTCGTCCATCGCGTCTTCGGGGATGGACAGGCCGAAGTGCTGCTTGACCCAGCGCCGTTCTTCGGTGGTGGGGTTTTCCAGATCGACCCAGATGGGCTTGAAACGGGCCAGCTCTTCGAGCGACTCGATTTCTTCCTGGAACAGGCGGCCGTTGGCCAGGGTGAAAACGTTGAGCATGGGTGCTCCCGGGCGTGGGGTCTGACGGACTCAAGGGCGGCCGGGATGCGCTGTGCATGCCGGCAGGGCGGTTCGGGTGGCGCTTTCAGCCGGCCGACCGCCGCTCATCAGACGGCTGCAGGGGAGGCTGAAAGCACACAACTGGGAGGTGTGCTGTCCATGGGGCTCTCGGAGGGTGGAAACAGCGGCGATTATGGCACCGCGATCTGCGCGCTGGTCGCTTCGGGCGCGTTGAAAAAGGAGAGAAGTTCGTCCTGCCGGCGCAGGGCGTCGGCCTGGCCCAGCTCGATCAGGGCGTTGACGAAGTCCGGCTCGAACAGCAGGTAGCTGGCCAGGGCCGCGGCACTGCCCGCGGCGCCGCGGCCGGTGTCCAGCGCACCCAGACCGGTGAGGGTGTTGCGCGTGGAGCGGGGCAAGGCCCGGATGTGTTTGCGCGCCAGCTCGTCGAGCGAAAAACTGGGCTGCAGCGCCAGCACGCGCACGGGCCGGTAGGGCAGCGCGGCCGCCAGATCGGGCGGCAGCTGGTGCAAGGTCTCGCTCACGCGCTGCACCTGTTCCACGTCGGCCTGCAAGGTGTCGTGGAACACGCTGGCCATGGCGTGGCCGGCGATGGTGCCCGCCGTCGGGTCGTCGGCACCCGCATGGGTCATCAGCCCGGCGCGCCGCGGCTGGCCCACGCCCAGCGCGAGGATGCGGCGCGCGCCGAAGTGGATGGCCGGTGACAGTGGCGAGAGCTGGCGCATGGAGCCGTCACCAAAATGTTCCTTGTGGCCGTTGACCCACAGCGGCACCGAGGGGAACAGGAAGGGGATGGCACTGGAGGCCATCAGGTGCTCGATGGTGATGGGCTCGAATGACGCCCGCCGCCCCAGCCGGTGCCAGGGCCGGGCCGAGGTTTCAGGGCCGGTCTGGCAGAAGGTCCAGTGCTCGCCCGATGTGTAGCTGGAAGCGGTCACGCCCAACGTGTCCAGCTGACCGAGCAGCAGCGCCCGTTCGATGGCCGGCAGGTCGATGGCGCGGTGCAGCGTGTCCACCAGGGGCAGGCTGTCGAGCAGGGCGCGGTGGCGCCGCACCTGGCGCGCCAGCGTCCACCCGGCGGCCAGGCGGTTGGCGCGCACCCAGCCGGGGGCGTCCAGCCGGTAGACGTGCTGCGAACGCAGGTTGCGCCAAAAGTCCGCCATCTCCCCCAGAGCGCCCAGGCCGTGTTCTGCCCGGCTGGCCAGGAACGCCGCACCCAGCGCGCCGGCCGAGGTGCCGAACAGCCAGCGGAAAGGGAAGGGCTCTGGCGCGTTGGGCGCGGTGCGCTTCGGCTGCAGCAGGCGCGCCACGGCCTGCAGCACACCGGCCTGGTACGCGGTGCGCGCGCCACCCCCCATGAGCACCAGCGCGCAAGCGTGCGGCGCGGCGGGTGGGGCTTCGCGTTCGAGCAGGGTGCGGGCGATCAGG
Organism: Hydrogenophaga sp.; assembly: GCF_051007235.1. Lineage (GTDB taxonomy): Bacteria > Pseudomonadota > Gammaproteobacteria > Burkholderiales > Burkholderiaceae_C > Hydrogenophaga. The sequence continues at coordinate 3,094 of NZ_JBPCSJ010000451.1, forward strand.
GTGTCGAGCGACAAGGGTCAGGTACCTCCCGGGCCGTCGCCCGAAGGGGCAGCGGGTACATTGGCCGGTTGCCCAAAATCATGACACATCCCCTGCTCACCCCCCGCCGCGAACGCTGGCTGCTGCTGACCATCGCCGGCATCCAGTTCACTCACATCCTCGACTTCATGATCATGATGCCGCTGGGGCCGCAGTTCACCCAGTTGTTCGGCATCAGCGACGCGCAGTTCGGGCTGCTGGTCTCGGCCTACACGCTGGCCGCCGGGGTGTCGGGTCTGGCCGCGGCCACCTATGTGGACCGGTTCGACCGCAAGCACCTGCTGCTGACGCTGTACGTGCTGTTCGCCCTGGCCACGCTGGCCTGCGGGCTGGCGCCGGGGTACGGCTTTCTCATGGCCGCGCGCGTGGCGGCCGGGCTGTTCGGCGGGGTGCTGTCGGCACTGGCGCAGACCATCGTGGCCGACGTCATCCCTTTTGAGCGGCGTGGCCGCGCCATGGGCATTGTCATGTCGTCCTTCTCGGTGTCCACCGTGGCGGGGGTGCCCACCGGGCTGTTCATGGCCCACCACCTGGGATGGCAGGCGCCCTTCATCGGCATCGCCCTGCTCAGCGGCGTGCTGGCCGCGGGCGCCGCGCTCACCCTGCCGCGGCTGGCTCACCACCTGCAGGCGGGCCACCGGCCCTCGGTGTGGCGCGGCATCGCGCAGGTGCTGGCCGATGCCAACCACCAGCGCGCGTTCGCCTTTTCGGCCCTGCTGATGTTCACCGGCTTCACCATGCTCCCCTACATCACCATCTACATGCAGGCCAACGTGGGGCTGCGGCCCGACCAGATTCCCTACCTCTACCTCGCGGGCGGTGTCGCCACGCTGTTCACCGCGCGGCTGATCGGACGCCTGAGCGACCGCCTGGGCAAGCAGCGGCTGTTCCGGGTGCTGGCGCTGGCGGTGATCGTGCCCATGCTGGCCATCACCTTGCTGCCGCCCTGGCCGTTGTGGGCGGTGCTGATCGTCTCGACGGCGCTGTTCATCTGCATGAGCGGCCGCATGATCCCGGGCATGGCGATGGTCACCGGGGCGGCGGCGCCGGCCCAGCGGGGCACCTTCATGGCGCTGAACTCGGCGGTGCAGTCGGCCGCCATGGGGCTGGCCTCGTTCGTGGGCGGGCTCATCATCGGCCGCGACGCCGGCGGGCTCGTCACCCGCTACTGGATCTGCGCGCTGGTGGGTGCCGTGGCCAGCGTGCTGGCGGTGGCTTTGGTGCGGCGTGTGCGTGTGCACGCCACCGCGGGCGTGCAGCGGCACCCCGCCTGAATGCCAAGGTGTTCGTTTCGCCGTTTTGTTGCACTGCGGGATTGCGCGCCCTGTCAATCATGGGCATAGTGGGTTCAAGACTTCCCCGTGGCCGCCGGGCGGTCTGCCCATCCGGCGGCTTGTGTCAACCCGGAGCAAAAGGAGGCTCTTGTATGAACCTGACGATCAGCGGTCACCACCTCGAGGTCACCCCCGCCTTGCGCGGCTACGTCACCACCAAGCTCGAACGCATTTCCCGACACTTCGACCAGGTGGTCGATATCAAGGTACTGCTGACGGTCGACAACCTGAAGGAAAAGGATCTGCGGCAAAAGGCCGAATGCAACATCCACGTCAAAGGCAAGGACCTGTTCGCGGAAAGTGCCCATTCGGACCTGTACGCCGCGGTGGACGAACTGGCCGACAAGCTGGACCGCCAGGTGCTGCGCTACAAGGACAAGACCCAGGAGCACCACCACGATTCGGCCAAGCGCCTGATGTGATCGGTACCGGGCGGTCCATCACCGTCCGACATTGATGCTGCGATGCAACAAGCCGCTGACACTGTCAAGCGGCTTTTTTGTGGTCATCATCTAGTCAACCACGCCCGACTCGGCATAATTTGCGGTCCAACGAGGCCCACATGAACCGTTTATCCGCCATATTGCCCGCGCCACAAGTGCTCGTCAGCGTGGACGCCACGAGCAAGAAACGCGCTTTCGAAGAAGCCGGCCTGCTGTTCGAAACCCTGCACGGCCTCAACCGGGCGCTGATCACCGACAGCCTCTTCGCGCGTGAACGCCTGGGTTCCACCGGTCTGGGGCACGGCGTGGCCATTCCTCACGGTCGCATCAAAGGCCTCAAGCAGCCGCTGGCGGCGGTGTTCCAGCTGGCCAACCCCATCGGGTTCGATGCGCCCGACGAATTGCCGGTGCAGCTGATGATTTTCCTGCTGGTGCCCGAGGCGGCGACCCAGAAGCACCTGGAAATCCTCTCCGAGATCGCCGAGCTGCTCAGCGACAGTGCCCTGCGCGAGAAGATGAAGCAGGCCACCGACGCCGTCGAACTGCACGGCCAGATCACCGGGTGGCAGTCGGCCCACGCCGCCGCCTGAACGGGGCGGTTCCCTTTTCCCTTTTGACCGCCCATGACCCTCGGTGGGGCGGGCGGATGACCCGCCCATGAAACCCACCGTCGTCAGTGCCGATGTCCTGTTCGAAGACCACCGCGACGCCCTGAAGTGGCAGTGGGTGGCGGGCCTGGGGGCCTCCGAGCGCAAGTTCGACGAGGTGGCGATCCGCGAGGCGCGTTCCGGCGCCGACCTCGTCGGTTACCTCAACTACATCCACCCCTACCGTGTGCAGGTGTTCGGCGAGCGCGAGATCGCCTACATCAGCAGTGCCAACGAAGACGACAACCGCCGCCGGGTGGCGCGCATCGTGACGCTGGAGCCGCCGGTGCTCGTGGTGGCCGACGGCCAGGGCGTCCCCGACCCCCTCATGGCCATGTGCGAGCGCGCGCAGATCCCGATGTTCGCCACGCCCGAGCCTGCGGCCTTCGTCATCGACGTGCTGCGCGCCTATCTCTCTCGCCACTTCGCCGACCGCGCCTCCATGCACGGTGTGTTCATGGACATCCTGGGCATGGGCGTGCTGATCACCGGCGAATCGGGCCTGGGCAAGAGCGAGCTGGGGCTGGAGCTGATTTCCCGCGGCCACGGCCTGGTGGCCGACGACGCGGTGGACCTGTACCGCATCAACCAGACCAGCATCGACGGGCGTTGCCCCGAACTGCTGCTGAACCTGCTGGAAGTGCGTGGTATCGGCCTGCTGGACATCAAAGCCATCTTTGGCGAGACGGCGGTGCGCCGCAAGATGCGGCTGCAGCTCATCGTGCACCTGGTGCGCAAAGAGACGATGGAGCGCGATTACGACCGCATGCCGCACGAGCCGCTGTACCAGGACGTGCTGGGCGTACCGGTGCGCAAGGCGGTGATCCAGGTGGTGGCCGGTCGCAACATCGCCGTGCTGGTGGAGGCGGCGGTGCGCAACACCATCCTGCAGTTGCGGGGTATCGACACCTACCAGGAATTCGTGTCCCGGCACCGCGCCGCCATGTCACGCGGCGAGTAGATGGGGCCTCCCTCTGCGCCGCCTTCGGCGCCCCCCCCCCGGGGCAACACCTGCGGCCCGGCAAGCCGGTTCCGCGGTGTTTATGGGGAAGAGGATGGCCTCCTCACCGAGAAGCGATTCAACCCTTGGCTTTGCCGCGGTGCTGGCAGTCGGTCTTGCTGCAGTTGGCGTAGAGCGAGAGGGCGTGCTCCTGCAGGATGAAGCCGCGCGTCTTGGCCACCATCTGCTGGCGTTTCTCGATTTCCGGGTCGAAGAACTCCTCCACCCGACCGCAGTCCAGACACACCAGGTGGTCGTGGTGCTGGCCTTCGTTGAGTTCGTAGATCGCCTTGCCCGACTCGAAATTGCTGCGCGAGAGCAGGCCCGCCTGCTCAAACTGCATCAGCACCCGGTACACCGTGGCCAGACCGATGTCCGAACGTTCTTCCAGCAGCACGCGGTACACGTCTTCGGCCGTCATGTGCCGCTGCTTGGCGTTCTGGAACACCTCCAGAATCTTCAGGCGCGGCAGCGTGGCTTTCAGACCGGTGCTTTTGAGTTCGTCGATGTTGGTCATGGCGGCTGGCGTGGGGCAGGGGTCGCGGTCGGTCGTGGCGTGGGAACCACCGTGCACCGGCACCCCCGTACAATGAACCGATCATATCGCCAGCCCGTTCCCGGGCCGGCATTGCCCCCGTCGGCGGCGTTGCCGGCGCGAGGCTTTTCAGCGCGCTCTGCCATGCCATCCACACCCTCTGTTGAACCCTCTTTTCTGGCCCGCCCGAACGGGTGGCGCCGCATCCTGGCGGCCTTGGGCCTGCTGGGCGTGGCCGCCAGCCAACTGGCCTGCTCCAGCCTGGGCGACAAACTGCCCGGTGTCACCAGCATCGTCACGCCGTACAAGATCGACATCCAGCAGGGCAACGTGGTCACCAGCGAGCAGGCCAAGGCGCTTCAGCCCGGCATGCCCCGCAGCCAGGTGCGCGACATCCTGGGCTCGCCCCTGCTGACCAGCGTGTTCCACGCCGACCGCTGGGATTACGTGTTCACCTTCCAGCGCCAGGGCCTGCCGTTGCAACAGCGCAAGCTGGCGCTGTTCTTCAAGGGCGAGGTGCTGGAACGCGTCGAGTCCGACGCCTTGCCCAGCGAAGCCGAGTTCGTGTCGTCGCTGGACGTGCGCCGCACGTCCGACAAGCCGCCGGTGCTGCAGGCCACGGAAGAGCAGCTCAAGGCCTTCCAGGCGCGCAACGCGGCGCCCGCGCCCACCGCCACGCCGGCCCCCGCCGGCACCGCGCCGGTGGCCTACCCGCCGCTCGAAACCACCGGAGCCGGCCGATGAGCGCCGCACAGAACCTGCACCGTGTCTGCATCGCCGGCGCGAGCGGCCGCATGGGCCAGATGCTGGTGGACGCCGTACGCGCCAGCGGTGATTGCGTGCTCTCCGGCGCGCTGGACGTTCCCGGTAGCACCGCCATCGGGCTGGACGCCGGTGCATTCGGCGGCCAGGCCACTGGCGTGACCATCACGGCCGATCTGGCCGCGGGCTTGTCGGGCAGTCAGGTGCTGATCGACTTCACCCGCCCGGAAGGCACGCTGGCGCACTTGCGCGAGTGCGTGAAACAGGGCGTGAACGTCGTCATCGGCACCACCGGCTTCACCGACGAGCAGAAGGCACAGATCGCCGAAGCGTCCAAGTCCATCGCCATCATGATGGCGCCCAACATGAGCGTGGGCGTGAACGTCACGCTCAAGCTGCTGGAAATGGCGGCCAAGGCGCTGTCCACGGGTTACGACATCGAGATCGTCGAAGCGCACCACCGCCACAAGGTGGACGCGCCCAGCGGCACCGCGCTCAAGATGGGCGAGGTGATCGCCGACGCGCTGGGCCGCGATCTGAAAGACTGCGCTGTTTACGCCCGCGAAGGCGTGACCGGCGAGCGCGACCCATCCTCCATCGGTTTCGCCACCATCCGCGGTGGCGACATCGTGGGCGACCACACCGTGCTGTTCGCCGGCACGGGCGAGCGCATCGAGATCTCGCACAAGTCCAGCAGCCGCGCCACCTACGCCCAGGGCAGCCTGCGTGCGGTGCGCTTCCTGGCCGGCAAGACCAGCGGTCTGTACGACATGTTCGACGTGCTCGGCCTGAACCGATGAAACGCCCCCGCAGCGCTTCGCGCTGCTCCCTCAAGGGGGCGTCGCCAGCCGTTCGGCAGAGCCGGCCTGGCGGCGCATGCCGGTTCGAACGGCGCCCGCGCTCGGGTTGGCGTGTCGGCACCATGGAGGCTTGAAATGGGAGTCTGGCAAACCGTGCTGCAGGGCGATGCGATCAGCCTGTCGGTGGCGCTGCTGCTGTTGGCCATGTCGGTGGTTAGCTGGGTGGTCATCCTGTGGAAAGGCTGGCTGCTGCGCCGCGCGGTGCGCGACGTGCAGCTGTCGGCCGCCGCCTTCTGGCAGGCCGCTGACCTGCATGCTGCCCGCGAACGCCTGGGGCACTTCGATGCCCAGCGCCTGGTGCTGCCCCTGGTGGACGCGGCGCGCACGCTGGAGCAGACCGCGCCGAACACGCTGGCCGCGGCGGGCGACCGCTCGCAGCAGCTCACCCGCGTGCTGCGCGACGCCCTGCACGCGGTGCTGCACCGCCTGCAGTTCGGTCAGACCCTGCTGGCCACCGTGGGGTCGACCGCGCCCTTCGTGGGCCTGCTCGGCACCGTCTGGGGCATTTACCACGCGCTCACCGCCATCGGCGAAGACGGCGCGGGCTTTCGCATCGAGCAGGTCTCCGGCCCGGTGGGCGAGGCCCTGGTCATGACGGCTGCCGGTCTGGCGGTGGCCATTCCCGCCGTGCTCGCCTACAACGTGCTGGGCCGCCAGATCGCCCGCATCGAGGCCGAACTGGAAGGCTTCGCCCGCGACCTGCGCGAATTGCTCCTGCACCGGGATAAGCCATGAGCGAAGGATTCGCCGCCGGGCCGCCCCAAGGTGAATCAGCCCCCTCGGGGGGGCAGCGACCCGCTTCAGCGGCGGAGCGTGGGGGTATGAGTTTCGGCCGACTGGAGAAACCGGCGGCTCACCAGCCCATGAGCGACATCAACGTCACGCCGCTGGTGGACGTGATGCTGGTGCTGCTGGTGATCTTCATCCTGGCCACGCCGCTGATGGCCAGCCGCCTGGCGCTGGAGCTGCCCAAAGCGGCCGCGCCGGCCGCTGCGGCGCCGGAACCGGCGGCCTCGGTGAGCATCGCGCTCGATGCGCAGGGCCAGACCTTCTGGGGCGATCAAGCCATCGACCCCGCCAGCCTGCCGCAGCGCCTGCA
>NZ_JBPCSJ010000452.1:0-4635 GCF_051007235.1 Hydrogenophaga sp.
TTCGGCGTGTTCCAGCGCCTGCACCGCGCCACCGAGTTCGAGGGCACCGGCATCGGGTTGGCCCTCACGCGCCGCATTCTGGAGCGGCACGGTGGTAGCATTTGGGCTGAGAGCCAGGTCGGCCAGGGCAGCGTGTTCCATTTCTCGTTGCCGTTTGAAGGCTGCAGCCCCACAGAGGCCTCCAAAGACGCGGTGCCATCCACCCTCGAACCATGAACAAGAACGCCGACGCCATCCTGCTCGTTGAAGACAACCCTGACGATGCCGAGCTGACCCGTCTGGCGCTGGCGCGCCACGGGCTGGACGGCCGCGTGACCCACGTGTCCGACGGCATGCAGGCCCTGGACTACCTGTACCGCCGCGACGCCTTTGCCGACCGCACCGGGGGCAATCCGGTGCTGGTGCTGCTGGACCTGAAGATGCCCCTGCTCGACGGCATCGGCGTGCTGCGCGAGATCAAGGGCTCGGACAGCCTGCGCAACATCCCGGTGGTGGTGCTGACCTCGTCCACCGAGCCCAGCGACCTGCAGCGCGCCTACGACGCGGGCACCAACGCCTACATCGCCAAACCGACCGAATTCGCGCAGTTCCTCAGCGCCATGAAGCACGTCTGCGAGTTCTGGATCAACATCAACCAGACCGCGCCGCAAAGCGCCGGTGCCGGTGTGCGCAACTCGTCGTTCGGCGAACTGAACTGAACCCGGTCCTTCCAGACCCCAACAAAAAAGCGCTCCTCAGAGCGCTTTTTTGTTGGGCAGGGCGGCGGCTTGCCGTGGGGTGACCCCTCAGGCGTACAGGTCGGAATCCGCCCACTGGGACGAGGGCCCGTTGTCTTCGCTGCTGGGCGGCACGTCCAGGTTGAGCACGAACACCACCTCGCCACCGAACCGGCCCACGCCCAGCGATTTCATCAGCTGTTGTTCCTGTTCGGGCTTTTCCATGCGCAAAAAACAGATCGCCTGCTTGGTGCCTTCGTGCATGGCGGTCAGGATGTCCAGGCGTGTGATGCGCCCGAACTCGCTGCACAACTGGTGCAGCGCGGCCTTGAGGCTGTTGATGTCGCCGTGTTGTCTGAGTCCTGCGAGTGCGCTCACGATTTCACTCCCGAAAGTGGGGTGCCACCAACGCGGCACCAGAGCCCGTCCAGGGACAGGCGAGTGGGCATGTTAGTACACACGCAACAAAATTTAACAACTCTGTTACAAATTTCCCTCCCCATGCGGGGGATCGGTCGGCCAAAGGGTGGAACGGGTGTTCTTGCCGGGTTGGTCGTCGGGTGCCGCACCTTGGATATGCTTGTGCACCGCGCCCGCGTGCCCCGAGGTCTTCCATGAACGCTGCTCTACCCGCCTCCTCGACACCCCTCCCGGCACGGGACGATCTGCCCGACCTGGACCGGCTGGTGCAACTGGCCTGCCGGACGGCCGGTGTGCCGTCGGCCCTGCTGGTGGAATGGACGCTGCCCCAACCCCAGGTGCGGGGCCGGCACGGTCTGCGCCTGGACCAGACCGACGAGGCGCTGGAGGTCTGCCTGCGGACCCTGCCCTCTCCGGAAATCGACGCCTGCGTACCGGACTTGGCCGCGCACCCGGGGCTGGCCGGCCGCATGGGCACCACCGGGCCGTGCATGTGGCGTTTTCTGCAGACGCTGGCCTTGCCCATGGAACCGCGCGAACCGGCGGCGTCGCTGATCCTGCTGGACCCGCAGCCACGTGACACACCGGTGCACACCCTCGACACGCTGCGCGTGCTCGGGGCGCTGGGGTCGGACTTGCTGGGTTTCATCCACCACCACCAGCAACTGGTGCTGCGCGGCGAGCGCAGCGCGGTGCAGAACCACAGCGCGCTGCGCGAGAGCCAGAGCCGGCTGAACCTGACCGAGCACACCGCCGGCGTGGGCAGCTGGTCGCTCAACCTGGCCACGCACGAGCTGGTGCACTCCGACGAGCTGGCCAGCATTCTGGGCCTGCAGTCCGGCCAGACCCTGCAATCGACCGAAGACATGGTGCTGCGCTGCACGCCCGAGTGGCGCAGCACCATCCGCCAGCGGCTGGAGCTGTGCGAACACAGCGGCCTGGGATTCGACGAGGAAATCCAGGTGACAGCGGCCAGCGGCACGCCCAAGTGGGTGCGCGCGGTGGGCAGCGCGGTCCACGGAGCGGCGGGGCAGATCCTGCGCATCCAGGGTGCGATGCAGGACATCTCGGCCCAGAAGCAGGCGCAGCAGGAAACGACGCTGCTGGCCATGCGCCTGACCACCACGCTGGCCAGCATCACCGAGGCCTTCGTGACGCTGGACCGGCAGTGCTGCTTCACCTACCTGAACCAGGAGAGCGAGCGGCTGCTGCAGAAGTCCACCTCTGAACTGCTGGGCCTGCAGGTGTGGCACGGCCTGGCGCCCGCGCTGGCCCAGCGTCTGCGCGAGCAGCTCACGCGCGCGGTGGCCAAAAACCGCCGCGTGGAACTGGAGGAACACTTCGCCACGCTGGGCAAGTGGCTGGAGGTGCGGGCCTACCCGTTTGCCGAAGGCCTGGCGGTGTACTTCCGCGACGTGACCGAGCGCCGCCGTTCGCAGGAACAGCTGATGCTGCTGGAGACCAGCGTGGCGCGGCTGAACGACATCGTGGCGATCGCCGAAGCGGGGCCGGCCCTGCACGAGGAACCGCGCATCGTCTTCGTCAACGACGCCTTCGAGCAGCACACCGGCTACAGCCGCGCCGAGGTGCTGGGCCAGACGCCGCGCATGCTGGTGGACATGGACCCGACCATGTCCAAGCTGCAGGACCTGGTGGCCGGCCTGCAGAACAAGCGGCAGGCGCGCACCGAACTGATGGTGCGGCGCAAGAGCGGCGCCTGGTTCTGGGTCGAGCTGGAAGTGGTGTCGGTGCAGACCGTGGCCGAAGCGGCCACGCACTGGGTGGCGGTAGGCCGCGACATCACCCAGCGCAAGAACGCGGAGGACATGATCCGCCACCTGGCTTTCTACGACGCGCTGACCGACCTGCCCAACCGCCAGCTGCTGCTGGACCGCCTGCAGCGCGCGCTGGGCGAAAGCGCCCGCAGCGGCCAGTTCGGCGCGCTGATGTTCATCGACCTGGACAACTTCAAGATCCTCAACGACACGCTGGGCCACCACATGGGCGACCAGCTGTTGCAGAAGGTGGCGCAGCGCCTGACACAGAGCGTGCGCAAGACCGACACCGTGGCGCGGCTGGGTGGTGACGAGTTCGTGGTGATGGTGGACGACCTGAGCACCGACCGCGAGGCCGCCGCCTACAAGGCACGCGTGCTGGCCGAGAAGGTGCTCAACACCCTGCGCGAGCCGTTCCAGCTCACCGGCCACCAGCATTTCGCCACGCCCAGCATCGGGGTCACCTCGTTCCAGGGGAACCAGAGCGACGTGAGCGAACTGCTCAAGCAGGCCGACCTGGCGATGTACCAGGCCAAGACGCTGGGTCGCAACACCTTGTGCTTCTTCGACCCGGCGATGCAGGCGTCGATGAGCCACAACGCGGCCGTGGGCGTTGACCTGCGCGAGGGCCTGCACACGCAGCAGTTCGTGGTGCTCTACCAGCCACAGGTGGACCGCACGGGCCGCGTGCGCAGCGTCGAGGCCCTGGTGCGCTGGAAGCACCCGCGCCGTGGCCTGGTGATGCCGGGCGAATTCATTCCGGTGGCCGAGGACACCGGGCTGATCCTGCCGCTGGGCCGCTGGGTGCTGGAAACCGCCTGCGCCCAGCTGGCGCTGTGGGAAAACGAGGCCTACTCGCAGGAACTGAGCATCTCGGTCAACGTCAGCGTGCGCCAGTTCCGCCACCCGGACTTCGTGGACATGGTGATGGACGCGATCCAGCAGGCCCGCATCCGCCCGCACAAGCTCAAGCTCGAACTCACCGAGAGCCTGCTCGCCGACCGCATGGAGATCACGCTGGAGAAGATGGGCCTGCTCAAGGCCCTGGGCGTGACGCTGTCGCTGGACGACTTCGGCGTCGGCTACTCCTCGCTGTCTCTGCTCAAGCGGCTGCCGCTGGACCAGCTCAAGATCGACAAGGGCTTTGTGTCGGACGTGCTGACCGACGCCAGCGACGCCGCCATCTCGCGCGCGATCATCTCGCTGGCGCAAAGCCTGGGGCTGCAGGTGGTGGCCGAAGGCGTGGAAACGATCGAGCAGCGCGACTTCCTGGCCAGTCAGGGCTGCGACCACTTCCAGGGCTACCTGTTCGCCCCGCCCCTGCCGATCACCGAACTCGACGCCCGGCTGCGCGGCAAACTGCCGCTGTCGGCGCCGCCGGGCAGCACATGGTGAAGCACCCCCTGCGCCGCTGACGCGGCTTCCCCCTCCGTTGCGCGCCTGCGGCGCTTCGAGGGGGACGCACCCTGTGGCCCGGCGGAGCCGGTTCCACGGGTGCTCTGGCGGAAGCCACGCGCGCCGGAGGCAGGTGGGTCACTCCCTGTGCGGCTGACGCCGCTGGATGCGGTCACGCACTCCGTTGAGACCTGAGTTCCTCAGCCTGCGAACAGCGCCACGTTGCCGCCGGCGGCGGTGGTGTTGATGGTCAGGGTCTGCTCGGCGCAGAAGCGCAGCAGGTAGTTCGGGCCGCCGGCCTTGGGGCCGGTGCCGCTCAGGCCCTCGCC
>NZ_JBPCSJ010000453.1:0-7483 GCF_051007235.1 Hydrogenophaga sp.
GCAACGTCGCCCACATGGCCAGCCTGCTGGCCGGCCTGCCGCAGGAAGTGCCCGGCAGCACCGTCAACCGCCTGTGCGGCTCCAGCCTGGACGCGGTGGGCAGCGCCGCACGCGCCATCAAGTCCGGCGAAGCCACCTTGATGATCGCCGGCGGCGTCGAGAGCATGAGCCGCGCGCCCTTCGTCATGCCCAAGGCCGAAAGCGCCTTCTCCCGCAACAACGCTGTCTACGACACCACCATCGGCTGGCGCTTTGTGAACAAGCTGATGAAAGAAAAGTACGGTGTCGACTCCATGCCCGAAACCGCCGAGAACGTGGCCGTGGACTTCCAGATCGAACGCGAAGCGCAAGACCGGATGGCCTTCAACAGCCAGCTGCGCGCCGTGGCCGCCATCAAGGCCGGTCACCTCGCCCGTGAAATCACCCCGGTCAGCATCCCGCAGAAGAAGGGCGACGCCCTCATCGTCGACACCGACGAACACCCGCGCGAAACCAGCCTGGAAGCGCTGGCCAAGCTCAAGGGCGTGGTCAAGCCCGACGGCACGGTCACGGCCGGCAACGCCAGCGGCGTCAACGACGGCGCCTGCGCGCTGCTGCTGGCCGACGAAGCCAGCGCCGCGAAGAACGGCCTGACGCCCCGGGCCCGCATCGTGGGCATGGCCGCGGCGGGCGTGGCGCCGCGCATCATGGGCATCGGCCCGGCGCCGGCCACGCAGAAGCTGCTGGCGCAGACCGGCCTGCGCCTGGACCAGCTGGACGTGATCGAACTCAACGAAGCCTTTGCCGCGCAAGGCCTGGCGGTGCTGCGCCAGCTGGGCCTGCAAGACGACGACGCACGCGTCAACGCCTGGGGCGGCGCCATCGCGCTGGGCCACCCGCTGGGGGCCAGCGGTGCGCGGCTGGTCACCACGGCCGTCAACCGCCTGCACGCCACGGGCGGGCGCTACGCGCTGTGCACCATGTGCATCGGGGTGGGTCAGGGCATCGCGCTGATCGTCGAACGCGTTTGAACCAACGGTCCCAGCGTTGCGATGCGACCCGCGCAGCGTGGGGGCAACGGGCCAGCCGCCGGGCCGACCCCAGGCGGGCTCAACCCCCTGGACCCGGCAAGGACCAGGACCCTCCCCGGTCATGGGGCAGCGATCCGCGCAGCGGCGGAACGTTGGGGGCCCTGGATTCAGCGCCGGGTCGCCCCAAACTGAATCAGCGCCCCCTCGGGGGGCAGCGACCCGCGTCAGCGGCGGAGCGTGGGGGTCCCTTACCTCTTCCAGGCTGGCAACCGCCAGTCGCGCCACAGCGCCATGCCTCGGAACCCGGCGGTGATCGCAACGCAGGCCACCAGTGCCAGCCAACCAGGGGCGTCGATCTGCCACAGGCCGACGTACACCCAGCCACCGGCGAAGGCGCACACCGCGTAGGGGCGGTGGTCGTGGAAGGCGGTGGGGATTTCGTTGCAGACCACATCGCGCAGCACGCCGCCGAACACGCCGGTGATGAGGCCCATGAGTACCGCCACCAGCGCCGGCATCTGCAGCAGCAAGGCCTGGTGCACGCCGGTGGCCGCGAACAGACCCAGGCCCAGGGCATCGGGCCACTGGATGGCGCGTTCGGTCGGGGCGAAGTGCCGCGACTTGAGCACCAGCATGGCCACCATGCACAGCGCCAGCACGCCCCACAGCATTTCCACGTGCCGCACCCAGAAGAAAGGGCGCTGGTCCAGCAGCAGGTCGCGCAGCGTGCCGCCGCCGAACGCGGTGAGAAATCCGACCACGCAGACACCGACCACGTCGAGCCGTTTGCGGGCACCTTCGAGCACCCCCGACAGGGCGAATGCGCCCGTTGCGGCCAGTTCCACCAGCAGTCGCAGGGTCTCGCCCCAGAATGCGACGTTTTGAAGCGGTACGCTTTGCATCGTCCGGATTGTCCATGCTCACCACCTTGCCCCTGATCACCGACCCGTTTTTCTATGCGGTGGCCATTCCTGCCGTGCTGCTGCTGGGGGTGAGCAAGAGCGGCTTTGGCGCCGGTTTCGGTTCGCTGGCGGTGCCGTTGATGGCACTGGCCGTCACGGTGCCGCAGGCGGCCGCCATCCTGATGCCGGTGTTGCTGGTGATGGACCTGTTGGGCATGGCCGCGTTTCGCCAGCACGTCGACCGTGCCCTGCTCAAGTTCCTGCTGCCCTGTGGCCTGGCGGGTATCGCGATGGGCGCCCTGCTGTTCCGCGTGCTGGACGCGAAGGTGGTGGCCGGTGTGGTGGGTGGCGTGACCTTGCTGTTCCTGGCGCAGCGCCTGCTGTTCCCGCCCAAGGCCGACAGCCCACCGCCGCCGAAGTGGCTCGGTGCCCTGCTCACGGCGACCTCGGGTTTCACCAGCTTCATCGCACACGCGGGTGGGCCGCCGATCAACGCGTACGTGATCCCGCTCAGGCTCTCGCCGGTGCTGTTCACCGGCACCATGGCGTTCTTCTTTTTCTTCATCAACCTCAGCAAGTGGGTGCCTTACGCTTGGCTGGGCTTGCTGGACGGGCGCAACATGGCAACCTCGCTGGCGCTGTTGCCGTTCGCACCGATCGGCGTCTGGGTGGGGGTGCGCATCGCGCACCGCATCAGCCCGGTGCTGTTTTACCGGCTGGTCTACACCGGCATGTTCCTCACCGGCTGCAAGCTGTTGTGGGATGCGTGGCGCTAACATCCACGACTGTTTTCCAATACGAGCAGGAGGTCGGAATGCCGGTGGTGGTGGTGGCCAATCCCAAGGGCGGTGTGGGCAAGTCCACGCTTTCGACCAACGTGGCGGGTTACTTCGCCAGCCAGGGCCACGCGGTCATGCTGGGCGACGCGGACCGTCAGCAGTCCTCGCAGTTGTGGTTGCGCCTGCGTCCGCCGGCGGCGCGGCCGATCCGGACCTGGGAGATCTCCAGCGACTTCATCGCCCGTCCCCCCAAGGACGTGTCCCACGTGGTGCTGGACACGCCGGCGGGCCTGCACGGCTGGCGTTTCAAGGACGTGCTCAAGCTCGCCGACAAGGTGCTGGTGCCGCTGCAGCCCAGCATCTTCGACATCTACGCCACGCGCGCTTTTCTCGATGAGCTGGCCGAGACCCGACACGCGGGGCAGCTGGACGTGGGCATCGTCGGCATGCGGGTGGACGAGCGCACCATTGCGGCCGAGAAGCTGCGCGAATTCGTCAACGGCCTGGGGCTGCCGGTGCTGACCTATCTGCGCGACACGCAGAACTACATCCACCTCGCGGCGCGTGGGCTGACGCTGTTCGACATCGCGCCCAGCCGGGTGGACAAAGACCTGCAGCAGTGGCAGGGCCTCTCGCATTGGCTCGACAGCTGAGGCGCGCTGTCCCGACGCGGACACCGTGGGCCCAGCCCGGACGCTAGAGTCCGCGGCATGAAAATCTTCGACACCCTGGCCGATCTGGCCGCCTGCGTGGGCCAGGAAGTGGCCGTGAGCGACTGGGTCACCATCACCCAGGAGCAGGTCAACCGTTTTGCCGACGCCACCGGCGACCACCAGTGGATCCACGTGGACGTGGAACGTGCAAAGCAAGGGCCCTTTGGCGCGCCCATCGCGCACGGTTTCCTCACCCTGTCATTGCTGCCGGTGTTCTTCGACTCGTCGTTCGATGTGCGCGGTGGTGGCATGGGAGTGAATTACGGGCTGAACAAGGTGCGTTTCACTGCGCCGGTGCCGGTGGGCAGCCGTGTGCGTGGGCGCATGACCTTGCTCTCTGCAGAGCCCATCGAAGGCCAGGGTCTGCAGATGACCTGGCAGGTCCAGGTGGAGCGAGAGGGCGTCAGCAAGCCGGTGTGTGTCGCCGAGTCGCTGGTGCGCCGCTACCCCTGAAGCCCTGCGCGGGCGCGTGGAGGCCTGATCTCGTTCACTTGATGCGCACCAGCTGGCGCGGCTCCAGGCAGCCGTCGAAGTGGGTGATGAGTGCGTTGATGCGATCGGCCGCCACCGCCTGGCTGGTTTGCTGGGAAATCAGCTGGTAGGCGTCGTTGCGCAGCAGCCAGAGTTCCTGTGCCGATTTGGCCTGCCCGATTTTGTGGCGCAGGCGGTGTGCAGGCACGTTGTCGCAGTCGGTGATGCACTGCAGCAAGGCCGAACGGATCGATTGCAATTCCTTGGGGCTCAGCGGGCGCCGTCCAGGGGCGCGCGCCTTGAGCGACCCCTTGATGAAACGGGCGAAGCTGGCGATCACGGTGTTCTCCGAACGACTCGATGGGTCGTGGGTTGCGGGTGCGTGGACCGGCCGTGTGGTGCCGGGCCACGCTCCCGACCTTGACGCACAAACTGTGCACCTGCTGTGCACGACGGCGGGCACGGGGTCTGCTGAGGGGTGACGGGCTTCACGCTGGTGTGGCTCCAAAACCCTGCTGGCGCCACGCTTCGAACACCACCACCGCCACCGCGTTGGAGAGGTTGAGGCTGCGCTGGCCTTCGATCATGGGCAGGCGCAGCCGCTGGGTGGATGGGAATTGTTCCCGCAGGTCGGCGGGCAGGCCTTGCGTTTCGGAGCCGAACACCAGCCAGTCACCGGGCTGGTACGCGTTGTCAAAGGCGCTGTGGCTGCCCCGGGTCGTCAGTGCGAACATGCGTTGCCGGTCGGGTGTTTCGGTGCGCAGGAAGCTGTCCCAGTCGGCGTGTCGGCGCAGCGTGGCGTACTCGTGGTAGTCCAGGCCCGCGCGGCGCATCTGCTTGTCGTCCATCGAAAAGCCCAGCGGCTCGATCAGGTGCAGGGTGCAGCCAGTGTTGGCACTCAGGCGGATCACGTTGCCCGTGTTGGGCGGGATCTCGGGCGCAACGAGGACGATGTGGAACATGGTTGCGGGCGGGCTGGTGCGGCCGCGCCTTCAAACGTTGTCGGGTGCCAGTGGTCTGGTCTGTGTTCCCTCCCTGCAAGGCGGCGATGATAAGCCGCTCTGTGCAGCATGAACGGGTTGGCTCACCCCATTTTTCGCAGCTGTCAGGTCCGGGCCACAACAGGGGTTCTGATGGGGCGACGTCCTTGATGCATGTCAATGCGCAGCGTCCTGTTCAATCGGTGGCGTTCGGGCCAGCACCAGCGCCTGGACCCGCGCGGCGCCGCTGTCCAGCAGGGCCTGGGCAGCGGCCTCCAGGGTGGCGCCGGTGGTGCTCACGTCGTCCACCAGCAGCACGTGCGCTCCGGCCAGTGCCACACCATGGTTCGGATGTGCGGCGAAGGCTCCGCGCAGGTTTTGCAGGCGCTGTGCGCGCGGTAGGCTGTGCTGATCGGGCGTATCGCGCACGCGGACCAGTGCATCGACCAGTGCCCGGGGATGTGGTGCGGGTGTGCGCCGCAGCAAAGCGCTGGCCAGTTCCCAGGCCTGGTTGAAACCGCGTTCGGCCAGGCGCCGGTGTCCGATGGGCACCGGTACCACGACCTGGCTGTCGTGCAGCAACGGCAACACCTGCGTGTCGCGCAACATCAGGTCGGCCCACAGGCCGGACCAGCCGGCTTCAGCGCCAAACTTCCAGCGGGCGATCAGTCCGTCCCACGGATAACCATAGTCCAGCGCAGCCACGCAGCGGTGGACGGGAGCCGCTGTCTTGCGGGTCAGGCAAGCGCCACACAAGGCATGTTCCTGGACCATTGGCACAGCGCAACACGGGCAACGGCAGCGCGGCGCGGCAAAGCGTTGCAGGCAGGCCGCGCACACCGGTTCAGCGGGCCAGCGCCCACACACCTGGCAGCAGCCCGGCAGGTGACGGGCTGCTTGCAGGAGCGGACGCGTGCGCAACATGCGGCCAATATACTGGCGCACCTCCCGCCACCGACCTCTGCCACCGTGAACCCCGACGCCATCGAACCCTCCACCGTGCCGGGGATGGATGCGACCGCTGCGCGCCGCTGGCGCCGGCTGCCGCGCACCGAAAGCCCGTGGTTGCACGAAGAAGTCGCGTCGCGCATGGCGCAGCGGTTGCAGTGGTTCCGCGAGCCGCCGTCGAGCTGGCTGCACTGGGAGCCTGTGCTGGGGGGGCTCCAGGCCCACGCGCGCCTTCGCGAACAGCTGCCCCGGGCAACGTGGCACGTGATGGCCGAACGGCTGCCCGAGGCCCTCGACGCCACCCGCGAAGCCGCGGCACGGTCCTGGAACCCGATGCAGTGGCGCCGTTCGCCAGCCGACCACACCTTGCCCGCGGACGGTCAGGTCGCGATGCTTTGGGCCAACATGGTCCTGCACCACGAGCCACAACCGCAGCCCTTGCTCCAGCGCTGGCACGGGCTGATCCAGACCCATGGTTTCCTCATGTTCTCGTGCCTCGGGCCCGATACCTTGCGCGAACTGCGCTCGGTGTACGCGCAGGCCGGGTGGTCCGAGCCGGCGCAGGCGTTCACCGACATGCACGACTGGGGCGACATGCTGGTACACAGCGGTTTTGCCGAGCCGGTGATGGACATGGAACGCATCACCCTGTCGTACTCGTCGGCGGAGGCGCTGTTGCAGGAATTGCGGGGCCTGGGGCGCAACCTGAGCCTGGACCGACCGTCCGGGCTGCGGGGGCGCGGCTGGCAGGCGCGTCTGATACAGGCGCTGGAAGCCGGGCTGCCCCGCGACGAGCAGAGGCGCCTGCTGCTGAGTTTCGAGATCATCTACGGACACGCCTACAAGCCGCTGCCGAGGGTGCCGGTGTCCGCGTCCCAGTCGGTGTCCGTGGACACGATGCGCGCCATGCTGCGGGCTGGACGCGGCTGACACCGGCTAGCACCTGCCTGACTGGTCCGGGTTGCGTTGCGTCAAGCGCGGGGCGGGCTGGCTTGGCCATTGGGGGCCAGGGGCCTCGTTTTCCACCGCTACAATTGACATAAATCAATCCCGCCAGGCGCGAGCCGACGGCGCAGCTGTGTTTTGGCTTGCCGGCAGTCGCTTTTTCCAGGTGAAACCACGGTGAATCAGGTGCACAACGACTTCCGTTTGGCCACGTGTTCGGCAGACGGTGTGCATTGGTTGTTGCGCCGCAACTGCTCGGTGACGCCGCGGCAGTTGATGGCGATGTACCTGTCGTTGTGCGGGACGTCGCTGGCGGTGGCGGGACTGTTCTGGTCGCAGGGCGCCACGCTGGTACTGCCGTTCGCAGTGGTGGAAGTGGTGGTGGTTGGCTTGGCTTTTGGGGTGTATGCCCGCCATGCCGCAGACCGTGAATGCATCAGTTGCAGCCAGGGTTTGTTGGTGATCGAGCAAGAGCGTGCCGGGCGGTTGGAGCGGTGCGAGTTCGCCCGTCACGCTGTGAGGGTGGCGCCGACGCTGGGGCGCGATCAGCTGATCGAGGTCTGCGGCGGTGGGAAGAACGTCCGTGTTGGGCGTTTTTTGCGTTCCGATCTGCGTCCGGTGCTGGCCAGGGAGATCCGTGTCGCGCTGCAGGGCTGAGGCGTGCTGGTACGGGTTTGGGTATTCCCGGAGTGTGTGGAGCTTGGGATTTTTGTTTAATCGGGATTGATATAAATC
>NZ_JBPCSJ010000454.1:0-13772 GCF_051007235.1 Hydrogenophaga sp.
TTTGCCCGCGCCTCTTCGTCCTGGGCCCAGGCACCGGATGCTCCGAACAGAAGCACCGCTCCGATGACGATGCCGATCCAAGATCGTTGGTTGTTCATGGGTGTCGCTGTGGTTGTCGCGCCCAGGTGCGATCCATCGTCACGGGCCTGCGAACGCTTCCGGAGCATCGCGGAACCGGCTGTGCCGGGCCGCAGATGCTGCCCCCTGGAGGGGGTGACGCCGAAGGCGGCGCGGGGGTGATCCGAACCTTGCGGCGCGGGGGGTCAAGCCAATGTATCGGCCCAGATGTTGCGCGCCCAGGCCATCGCGTAGCGGCCTTCCAGTTCGCTGGCCGCCACCGACACACCGCCCGAACCGGGTACCGTGAGCATGGTCTTTTTCTCGGCGTCGTAGCGGTGCACGCTGGCCACGTGCACCACGTCTTCGTCGGTCACGAAGCTGTAGCAGGTGTTGGCGTAGATCGGCAATTGCAGCGGTTCCTTGCCTTGCAGCAAGGCCACCACGGCGGCGGCGCAGGTCTTGGCGTGCTGGTTGGCCATGTGGCCGGACTTGGGCATGCCCGGGGCGATCTGGATCGCGTCGCCCAGCACGTGGATGTTCTTGCGCGCCTTCGACTCAAAGGTCAGGAAGTCCACCTCGCACCAGCGGTTGTTGGCCGTGGCCAGGCCGGTTTTGACGGCGATGTCACCGGCGCGCATGGCGGGCACCACGTTGGCCACGCTGGCCTTGAAGTCGTCGTTGAACTCGAACTTCAGGGTGTTGGTGGCGGCGTCCACATCGGTCACGCGGTGCTTGGGGCGGTAATCGATCATGCCGTCGTAGTGGTCCTTCCAGGCCTTCATGAACAGACCCTTCTTGGACTGGATGTCGTCGTTGGCGTCGAAGATCACGACCTTGCTCTTGGGCTTGGCCTTCTTGAAGTAGTTGGCCACCATGCAGGCGCGTTCGTACGGGCCGGGCGGGCAGCGGTACGGGGCCAGCGGGATGGACAGGGCGTACACGCCGCCGTCGGGCATGGCTTCGAGTTGCTGGCGCAGGGCCACGGTCTGGGCGCCGGCCTTCCAGGCGTGCAGCACCTTGTCTTTGGCGCCGTCCTTGGCCATGCCGGGCAGGGTCTCCCACATGAAGTCCACGCCGGGCGAGACGATCAGGCGGTCGTAGGGCAGTTCACCGCCGCTGGCGAGCTTGACGGTGCGCTTCTCTGCGTCGATGCTGGCGACCATGTCCTTGACCACCTTCACGCCGTGGCGCGACTGCAGGTTGGTGTAGGGCGTGGTGACATCGGCGATGGTCTTGCTCCCCTGGATCACCAGGTTGGAAATGGGGCAGGACACGAAGGCTGCGTTGGGCTCGATCAGGGTCACGTCAATGCCTTGATCCGAAAACAGGCGCACGTACTTGGCGGCGGTGGCACCACCGTAGCCGCCTCCGACCACGACCACCTTGGCACCGCTGCCACCGGCGGCGCACCCACCCAGCAGACCCAGACCGGCGACCGCTGAACCGGCGCCCAGCGTTTGAACGAATTGACGGCGTTGCATCATGGTGTGGACTCCTTATTTTTTGAGGGCGGCGAAGTAGGCGGCCAGCTGTTGCAGCTGTTCGTCGCTGTAGCCCTTGGAAATCTGGTGCATCAGGGTCGCGGGCTTCTTGCCGCTCTTGAAGTCCAGCATCTTCTGCAGCAGCTCGTCCTTGTCCTTGCCGGCCAGGGACTCCATGCCGGGTTCGGCCTTGCCCATGGTGCCGTGGCAGTTGGCGCAGGCCGCGGCCCACACGCGCACCTGGGTCACTTCGGCCTGTGCTGCACACGTGGCGGCCGTCAGGACGGCGGCCACCAGCCAATGGTTTGTTCGGGTCATCGTTGCTCCTGAAGAGGGGTTGCTCATCGCGGGGTTTCCAAATGCGGGGCGCCGGGCAGAGGCGGGGTCTCTGGCGTACATCAATAGTTCCGCATATTTAGATGCGTTTGATCGTAGCGCCCGTTGCCCAGCCTACCGTAGCGTAAAAACCCTAGCGATCCGGCCGTGATCCCGCCGGGAACGGGCCGTGCCCCGGTGTCCGCTGCGGCGCGACAAGGTGGCGTGCCATGGCTCGCGGGCGATGGGACGGTGTGTGGTGGGGTGTGGTGGGGGTGGGTAGAGCAGCCCTTCAGGAGCGGAGCGGCGCCGCGGCGTCAGAAAACCAGGGGCATCCGGGTTTACACTAATCTTTATATAGGCAATCAATCATATAGTTGATTGATCCCAGTCAGATATTCGTGGAGACCGATCCGGTGGATGACATGCACGAGGTTTTTGAGTCCGTGGCGCGCTACTTCAGCGTGCTCGGCGAACCCACGCGCCTGCGCATCCTGCACGCCTTGTGCCAGGAAGAGAGGTGCGTGAACGAGATCATCCGCGTCACCGGTCTGGCGCAGGCCAACGCCTCGCGCCACCTGGGCCTGATGTACCAGGCGGGCATGCTCTCGCGCCGCCGCGAGGGCACGCAGATTTTTTACAAGGTGGCCGACCCGATGTACGTCGAGCTGTGCCGCACCGTGTCGGCCCAGATCACCGGGCGCTCCGGGACGGCCCCGGTGGCCCGCGACGGCCTGGGCGCCACGCCCGCCCACCCCAGTTCCAGCCAAGGCCCGGTCCGGGTCGAGGCCTCCCCACGCCATCCCCCCGCCAACCAGAAGGAAGAAGCAAGTGTCTAAAGACCTGAGCGACGTGATTGGGCGCGTCCTGCCCGCGCCGGAGAATTTTCTGAGCCCCGAAAAGCTTGAACAAGCCCGCAAGGCACGCCGCAGTTTCATGGGCAAGGCCCTGGCCATGGGGGCCGGTGTGGCCGCCACGGCGGGTGCGGCCACGCGCGCCATGGCGGCGGGTGCCGAGGGCGAGGACGCGATCCTCAAGCTGCCCGAGCACAGCACGGGCCTGGGCCAGCCGGTGGCCATGGACCCGGGCTACGGCCAGCCCAGCAAGTGGGAAACCAACCTGCGCCGCCGCCAGAGCCCGGGCCTGACCCGCGTCGACCAGGCATCGGTGAGCTTCACACCGCTGCAGGGCCTGTTCGGCATCATCACGCCCAGCGGTCTGCACTTCGAGCGCCACCACCAGGGCTGGTGGGACATCGACCCGTCCAAGCACCGCCTGATGGTCAACGGCCTGGTCAAGCGCCAGCGCGTGTTCACCATGGACGACCTGATGCGCCTGCCCAGCGTCTCGCGCATCCACTTCATCGAATGCGGTGCCAACACCGCGACCGAGTGGGGCAACGTGGCCGTGCCCACCGTGCAGTACACGCACGGCATGGTCAGCTGCTCGGAATTCACCGGTGTGCTGCTGTCGACCCTGCTGGAGATGTGCGGCATCGACAAGAAGGCCGCGAAGTACGTGCTGGCCGAAGGCGCCGACGGCTCGTCCATGACCCGCACCATCGACATCGAGCGCGCGATGGACGACGTGATCGTGGCCTGGGCCATGAACGGCGAGATGCTGCGCCCCGAGAACGGCTACCCGCTGCGCCTGGTGGTGCCGGGCATCCAGGGCGTGAGCTGGGTCAAGTACCTGCGCCGCATCGAGGTGGGCGACCAGAAGTACGCGGCCAAGGACGAGGCGGTGCACTACATCGACCACATGCCCGACGGCACGCACCGCCAGTACACCGGCATCCAGGAGTGCAAGTCGGTCATCACCACGCCCTCGGCTGGCCAGACGCTGCTGGACAAGGGCTACTACAACGTGACGGGCCTGGCCTGGTCGGGCCGCGGCACGATCAAGCGCGTGGACGTGAGCGTGGACGGTGGCCGCAACTGGCGCACCGCACGCATCGAAGGCCCGGTGCTGCCCAAGGCCATGACGCGCTTCAACATCGACTGGGTGTGGGACGGCAAGCCCGCCATCCTGCAGGCCCGTGCCATCGACAGCACCGGCTACGTGCAGCCCAAGATCAACCAGTTGCGGGCCGTGCGCGGCACCCGCTCGGTCTACCACCAGAACGCGATCCAGAGCTGGCTGGTGTCGGAAAACGGTGAAGTCTCCAACGTGCAGGTGTACTGATGAAATCCATGTTCAAACTCTCGACCCGGGTCGCCCTGCTGGCGGCCGCCCTGTCCGTGTTCGCGCTGGGCACCGCCCAGGCCCAGAGCGCGCCCTGGCACAACATGGGCCGCGACGCCACGCCCGCCGAGGTGAAGGCCTGGGACATCGACGTGCGCCCTGACTTCAAGGGCCTGCCCGCCGGTGCGGGCAGCGTGTCCCTGGGTGAGACCGTGTGGGAGTCGCGCTGCGCCTCGTGCCACGGTTCGTTCGGTGAATCCAACGAGGTGTTCACGCCCATCATCGGCGGCACGACCAAGAAGGACATCGAAACCGGGCGGGTGGCCGCGCTGGTGCAGGGCGCGACGTCCACCGCGCCGCAGAAGACCACCATCATGAAGGTGGCCACCGTGTCCACGCTGTGGGACTACATCAACCGCGCCATGCCCTGGAACAACCCCAAGACGCTCAAGACCGACGAGGTGTATGGCGTGGTGGCCTACCTGCTGAGCCTTGCCGAGGTGGTGCCGCCCGACTTCACGCTGAGCGACAAGAACATCGCCGCGGTGCAGCAGCGCATGCCCAACCGCAATGGCATGGTGTTCTACGAGCCGCTGTGGAAGGTCGGTGGCAAGGGCGACGTGAAGAACGTGGCCTGCATGAAGGACTGCGAGATCGATCCGAAGGTGCATTCCTTCCTGCCCGACTTCGCCCGCGACGCGCACGGCAACATCCAGCAGCAGAACCGCGTGATCGGTCCGGTCCGCGGTGCCGACACCACCCAGCCGGCGCCCAAGGGCCTGATCGGCTCCGCGGCGGCGGCCACCGTGGCAGTCGCTGCGCCGGCCGCACCGGCCGCGGCCAAGGGCCCGAACGTCAACAACCTGCTGGCGGCCAACGCCTGCACGGCCTGCCACGGCGTGAAGAACAAGATCGTAGGTCCGTCCTTTGTCGAGATCGCCGCCAAGCACAAGGGCAAGGCCGATCTGGAGGCTTACCTGGCCGGCAAGATCAAGTCCGGTGGTTCGGGGGTGTACGGCGCCGTGCCCATGCCCGCGCAGCCGCAGCTCAGCGACGCCGATGCCCGGACCATCGCGGGCTGGATCGCCGCCGGTCCCAAGTGATGCACATGCCTGGCAGGTGGGCGTGGAACGGTGGTTTCGCGCAAATCTCCAAATATGCGCAATTGCTCGTAAACCCCATTCGCTTTTCAACAAGGAGTCCCTACGCTATGCCCATGAAGTTCAATCACGTCGTGCTGGCCGCCTCTGCCGTGCTGGCGGTCTCCGGTGCCCACGCCATGGACGCTGCCGCGGCCAAGGCCCTGGCCTCCAAGAGTGCTTGCCTGGCCTGCCATGCCGCTGACAAGAAGCTGGTGGGCCCTTCCTACAAGGACGTGGCCGCCAAGCACAAGGGCCAGGCCGATGCTGTGGCCAAAGTGGCCGCCCGCATCAAGTCCGGTGGTTCGGGCATGTACGGTCCCGTGCCGATGCCGCCCCAGCCCAATCTGAAAGACGACGAGCTCAAGCTGCTCGCCGAATGGGTACTCGCCGGCGCCCCTGACAAGTAAACTCCCCACCGTATCTTTTTCATCAGGAGATTTGACATGACATCCACCCGTCGCGACGCCATCAAGACCACCGGCGCCTTCGCCACCCTGGTCTCTCTGGGCATCATCACCCAGGCCCAAGCCAACGCTGCCGTCACGCACGACAGCTTCGCCGTCAAGTCCGTCGAAGACGCACTCAAGGCCATCGGCGGCACCGCCGCCAGCAACGACCAGGTCAGCGTCGTCTCGCCCGACATCGCCGAGAACGGCGCCGTGGTGCCCGTGGGCGCTTCCAGCAAGCTGCCCAACACGACCGAGATCTACCTGATCGTGGAAAAGAACCCGACCCCGCTGTCGGCCGCTTTCATGATTCCGGCCGGCACCGCCGCCGACGTGCAGACCCGCCTGAAGATGGGCCAGAGCACGAACGTGATCGCCGTGGTCAAGGCCGACGGCAAGCTGTACTCGGCCAGCAAAGAAACCAAAGTGACGCTGGGCGGCTGTGGCGGCTGATCGCCCCGCCTGTTCCACGCTCTCTGAACCCTCATCACTGCATTTATTTAGGAGTCCATCATGGCTGATCCGATGCGCATCCGTGCCGCCCTCGCTGGCGACGAAACCACCGTTCGCGTGCTCATGTCGCACCCGATGCAACCCGGCACCCTCAAAGACGCTTCCGGTGCCCTCATCCCCGCCCACTTCATCCGCGACGTGGAAGCCACCGTCAACGGCAAGACTGTGCTCAAGGCCATGTTCAGTGGCTCGGTGTCGCAGAACCCCTTCCTGTCCTTCAAGTTCAAGGGCGCGGCCAAGGGTGACAAAGTCGTCGTGAAGTGGTCCGACAACAAGGGCGATTCCCGCACCGACGAAGCCGCCATCGCCTGACCCGGGCCCGGTGCAACACGGCCAGCCACGCAAGTCGCTGGCCGTTTTTGATTCTTTCCCCCACAACAAGGAGACCTCCAGATGAAACACTCCGTGGCCATTCGCCATGTGCTCTTGGCGACCGCACTGTCGGCCGGCGCGGGCGTTGCCTGCGCGCAGGGCAATGCGGCGCTGGACGGCATCGCCAAATACCGCGAGATGCTGCAGGACGGCAACCCGGCCGACCTCTTCGACATGAAGGGCGAAGAGCTGTGGAAACAGAAACGCGGCCCCAAGAACGCCTCGATGGAGCAATGCGATCTGGGCAAGGGCCCCGGCGTGATCCAGGGTGCGTTCGTCGAGCTGCCCCGCTTCTTCAAGGACACCGGCAAGGTGATGGACCTGGAGACGCGCCTGATCCACTGCATGGTCACCTTGCAGGGTTTCGATGAAGCGGCGCTGTACAAGGCCGCGCCGTCGATCGGCCGCGGCGAGGGGGCCAACCTGGTGGCGATGACGACCTACGTCTCGGCCACCTCCAAGGGACTGCGCTTCAACCTGCCCAACAACACCGAGCAGGAAAAGGCCATGTACGAAGTGGGCAAGCGCCTGTTCTTCCAGCGCGGCGGTCCGCACGACTTCGCCTGCGCGTCCTGCCACGGCGTCGATGGCGGTCGCATCCGCCTGCAAGAGCTGCCCAACCTGACAAAGAACCCGGGCGACGGCGTGGGTGTGGCGGCCTGGCCGGCCTACCGTGTGTCCAACTCGCAGATGTGGACCATGCAAAAGCGCCTGAACGACTGCTACCGCCAGCAGCGCTTCCCCGAGCCCAAGTTCGGCAGCGATGCCACCATCGCCTTGCAGGTCTACATGGGCGTGAACGCCAAGACCGCCGAGTCCATCGTGCCGGCCATCAAGCGCTGATCCGCAGGAGACCCCCATGAAAAAACGCTTTGCATTTGCTCTGTTGCCCCTGGTGGCCATCGCCCTGAGCGCCTGTTCCGGCATTGGCGGCACCGACTACGACAAGCTGCACGCCGACGTCGTCAAGGACTCGTTCCAGCCCAACGGCATCGCCACGCTCGACTACCTGGTGCAGGACGAGTCCAACCGCCTGTGCAGCGCGGCCGACGTCGCCGGCAAGCCGCTGGACGAGAAGACCGCCAAGGCGATCGAGGAAGCCGCGCTCAAGACCATCAAGATGCCCAGCGACGGCCAGTTCCTCGGCGACTGGAAAAAGGGCGAAGCCCTGGCCCAGAGCGGCCGCGGCCTGACGTGGACCGACACCGCCACCACGGTGAACGGAGGCAACTGCTACAACTGCCACCAGATCACCAAGGAAGAAATCTCCTTCGGCAACCTGGGCCCCAGCCTCTACAACTACGGCAAGCTGCGCGGCGTGACCGACCCGAACAGCGCGGCGGCCAAGCCCATCGTGGAATACACCTGGGGCAAGCTGTGGAACTCGCGCGCCTACAACGCCTGCTCGCAAATGCCGCGCGTGGGCCACAAGGGCATCCTGTCCGAACAGAACCTCAAGGACGTGATGGCCCTGTTGCTGGACCCTAAGTCGCCGGTCAACCAGTGACGTGACGGCCCGCGCTGGTGCCCACCAGCGCGGGCCATCCGGTTAAAAAATTTGACTCAAATATCAGTGTGCAATTGAAAAGGAATGTTTATGAGCTTCAGCCGTCGTGAATTCATGCAGGTGCTGGCCGTGGCCAGCGCCGGTGGCATGGCCCTGGACCACAAGGATGTGCTGGCCGGCAAACCCGGTGCCGCCATGAAGATGTACGACCTGCCCAAGTTCGGCAACGTCAGCTTCCTGCACTTCACCGACTGCCACGCGCAGCTGATGCCCATCTACTTCCGCGAACCCAATGTGAACCTGGGCGTGGCCGATGCCGTGGGCCGCCCGCCGCACATCGTGGGCGAGGGCCTGCTCAAGCACTTCAACATCCGACCCGGCACGCCCGAGGCGCACGCCTTCACCTACCTCAACTTCGAGACGGCCGCCAAAACCTACGGCAAGGTCGGTGGCTTCGCCCACCTGGCCACGCTGGTCAAGATGATGCGCGCCAGCCGCCCGCACGCCATGCTGCTGGACGGCGGCGACACCTGGCAGGGCAGCGCCACCGCGCTGTGGACCAACGGCCAGGACATGGTCGATGCCTGCAAGCTGCTCGGCGTGAACGCCATGTGCCCGCACTGGGAATTCACCCTGGGCGAACAGCGCGTGCAGGAAATCATCGAAAAAGACTTCGGCGGCAAGCTCGACTTCCTGGCCCAGAACGTCAAGACCAACGACTTCGGTGACCAGGTGTTCAAGCCCTACGTCATCAAGGAAATGAACGGTGTGCCGGTTGCCGTGATCGGCCAGGCCTTCCCGTACACCCCGATCGCCAACCCCAAGCACATGGTGCCCAACTGGAGCTTCGGCATCCAGGACGAGAACATGCAGAAGATGGTGGACGAGGTGCGTGCCAAGGGCGCGCAGGCCGTGGTCGTCATCTCGCACAACGGCATGGACGTGGACATCAAGATGGCCTCGCGCGTGACCGGCATCGACGCCATCCTGGGCGGCCACACGCACGACGGCATGCCCGCGCCCATGGTCGTGAAGAACGCCAAGGGCCAGACCCTGGTGACCAACGCCGGCTCCAACAGCAAGTTCCTGGGCGTGCTCGACTTCGACGTGCGCGGTGGCAAGGTGCAGGACTTCCGCTACAAGCTGCTGCCCGTCTTCGCCAACCTGCTGCCGGCCGACCAGGAGATGCAGGCCTACATCGACAAGGTGCGCGCGCCCTACAAAGCCAAGCTGGACGAGAAGCTGGCCGTGTCCGAAGGCCTGCTGTACCGCCGCGGCAACTTCAATGGCTCGTGGGACCAGCTCATCGTGGACGCGCGGATGGAAGTCAAGGGCGCCGACCTGGCCTTTTCGCCGGGCTTCCGCTGGGGCACCACCATCCTGCCGGGACAGGCCATCACGCGCGAACTGATGATGGACCAGGTGGCCATCACCTACCCGACCAGCACGCTGACCGAAATGACGGGCGAGACCATCAAGACCGTGCTGGAAGACGTGTGCGACAACCTCTTCAACCCCGACCCGTACTACCAGCAGGGCGGCGACATGGTGCGCGTGGGCGGTCTGGCCTACACCTGCGACCCCAAGGCAGGTTCGGGCAAGCGCATCAGCAACATGACGCTCAAGGGCAAGACCATCGAAGCGGACAAGACCTACAAGGTGGCGGGCTGGGCGCCGGTGGCCGAAGGCGCCAAGGGCGAGCCGATCTGGGACGTCATGGAGGCGTACTTCAAGAACCACAAGACCATTGCCCCGCGCAAGATCAACACCCCCAAGCTGGTGGGCATGCAGGGCAACCCCGGCATGGTGGTCTGAGTCTGCGGCCCATCGTCTGTGGGCCGTGACCTGCAGACAGGCATGAAAAAACCCCGATTCGAGTGATCGAAGCGGGGTTTTCTGTTTGGTGCCGGAGAGATGAATCGAACACCCGACCTTCTCATTACGAATGAGCTGCTCTACCGACTGAGCTACACCGGCTTGTAGTCCAAGATTATAGCGTGCTGTGGTAGCTGGTGATGCGCTCGACCTCGTTCTTCGAGCCCAGCACCACGCTGACGCGCTCGTGCAGCTTGGTCGGCTGGATCTCCAGGATGCGCTGGCGGCCATTGGTGGCGGCGCCGCCGGCCTGCTCGACCAGCCAGCTCATGGGGTTGGCTTCGTACATCAGGCGCAGCTTGCCAGCCTTCTCGGGCTCGCGCTTGTCCCAGGGGTACAGGAAGACGCCGCCGCGGGTGAGGATGCGGTGCACGTCGGCCACCATGCTGGCCACCCAGCGCATGTTGAAGTCCTTGCCGCGCGGGCCTTCCTTGCCGGCCAGGCATTCGTCCACATAGCGCTTCACGGGCTCGGCCCAATGGCGCATGTTGCTCATGTTGATGGCGAATTCCTTGGTGTCCGGCGGGATCTGCACGTGCTCCTTGATCAGCACGAAGGAACCTTGCTCGCGGTCCAGCGTGAACATGGCCACGCCGTCGCCCACGGTCAGCACGAGCGTGGTCTGCGGGCCGTAGACGCAGTAGCCGGCGGCCACCTGCTGGGTGCCAGGCTGCAGGAAATCGGCCTCGCACACGCCGGGGCTGCCTTCGGGTTTCTTGAGCACGCTGAAGATGGTGCCGATGCTGACGTTCACGTCGATGTTGGACGAGCCGTCCAGCGGGTCGAACATCAGCAGGTACTCGCCCTGCGGGTAGCGGTTGGGCACCACGTAGATGCTGTCCATTTCCTCGCTGGCCATGGCCGCCAGGTGGCCGCCCCATTCGTTGGCTTCGATCAGTACCTCGTTGGCGATGATGTCCAGCTGCTTCTGCATCTCGCCCTGGACGTTCTCGGTGTCGGCCGAGCCGAGGATGCCGCCCAGGTCGCCTTTGTTGACGGCCTGGCTGATGCTCTTGCACGAGCGCGCGACCACTTCCAGCAGCAGGCGCAGGTCGCCGGGGATGTGGCCGTCGACGCGTTGCTGTTCAACGAGGTAGCGGGTGAGGGAAATTTTCTTGCTCATGGTTCCTCCTTATTCGGCAAGGGCGCGGGTGACCACCTCGCGCACATCGTTGCTCAGGTCGCTCTTGGCGGCCACGCGGGCGATGGCCTCGCGCGCGGCGCTGCGGTAGGGCTCGGCCAGCTTCTTCCAGCGGTCCAGCGCGCGCGCCAGACGGGCGGCGACCTGCGGGTTGAAGGTGTCGATCTCCAGCACCCGCTCGCTCCAGAACACGTAGCCCGCTGCGTCGGCGCGGTGGAAAGCGCCAGGGTTGGCGTTGCAGTAGCTGAAGATGACGCTGCGCGCGCGGTTCGGGTTCTTGATGTGGAAGTCCGGGTGGGCCAGCAGCTGGCGCACCAGCGGCAGCACCTGGCCGCCGCGGTCGGGCTGGCCGGCCTGCAGGGCGAACCACTTGTCGAGCACCAGCGCATCCTGCTTGAACAGCGCATGGAAGCGGACGAGCGCTTCCTGTGCCAGCGGCTGGCCACTGGCCACGAGAGCAGACAGGGCGTTGAAGCGGTCGGTCATGTTGCCGGCGTCCTTGACGCGCTGGTAGGCCTTGCCCGGCCAGACCGGGTTGCCGTTCGCGCGCGCGGCCAGGCACAGCATGTGCAGGGCCAGGCCGGCGAGGGCCCGGCGGCCGGTGCTGCGCGGGTCGGGGCGGTAGGCGCCGTTGTCCTGGTGCTGTTCGTAAGCCCAGACCCAGTCGTCGTGCAGCGCGTGCGCCAGCTGGTCGCGCATGGCTTCGCGCACCGCGTGCACGCGCTGCGGGTCGACCACGGTCAGCTGTTCGGCGATGTAGGTTTCGCTGGGCAGCGTGAGCACCAGCTCCTTGAACGCGGCGTCCAGGCTGGGGTGGTGCAGCACGTGGCGCAGCGCGTCGAGCACGGGCGCATCCAGCGGGGCCTGCACCGGGCCCTCGGCCCGCACGGCGCGCAGGGCGCGGCGCAGGGTCAGGCGCTGACCGGCTTCCCAGCGGTTGAAGGGGTCGTTGTCGTGCGCCAGCAGATGCAGCAGCTGGTCATCGGTGTGGTCAACGTCCAGCACCACCGGGGCCGAGAAGCCGCGCAGGACGGAGGGCACCGGTTCGGCGTCGATGTTGACGAAGGTGAAGCTCTCGGTTTCCTGCGTCAGCACGAAGCTGCGGGTGCCCGCTTCGGCCTGCTGCCAGTGCGGCAGCTGCAGCGGCAGGTCGTGGCCCGTCGCGTCCAGCAGCCCGATGGCCACCGGGATCACGAACGGTTCCTTGACCGACTGGCCCGGTGTCGGTGCACAGGACTGGGTGAAGCTGAGGGTGTAGCTGCGGGCGGCGGCGTCGTACACGCCGCGCGCCTTCACCAGCGGCGTGCCGGCCTGGCTGTACCAGCGTTTGAACTGCGGCAGCAGGCGGGCCAGTTCGCTGGCCGGGTTGGCGTCGGCCATGGCCTGGGCGAAGTCGTCGCAGGTCACGGCGCTGCCGTCGTGGCGCTCGAAGTACAGCTTCATGCCGGCCGCAAAGCCCGCACGACCCACCAGGGTCTGCATCATGCGCACGACCTCGGCACCCTTTTCGTAGATGGTGACGGTGTAGAAGTTGTTGATCTCGACGTAGCTGTCGGGCCGCACCGGGTGGGCCATGGGGCCTGCGTCTTCCGGGAACTGGGCGGTGCGCAGCACGCGCACGTCTTCGATGCGCTTGACGGCGCGGCCCGAGGCGTCGGCGCACATGTCCTGCGAGAACTCCTGGTCACGAAACACCGTCAGCCCTTCCTTCAGGCTGAGCTGGAACCAGTCTCGGCAGGTGATGCGGTTACCCGTCCAATTGTGGAAATATTCGTGGCCCACCACCGACTCGATGTTGGCATAGTCGACATCGGTCGCGGTGGCCTGGCTGGCCAGCACGTACTTGGTATTGAAGATGTTGAGGCCCTTGTTTTCCATGGCGCCCATGTTGAAGTCGCTGGTGGCGACGATCATGAAGCGTTCCAGGTCCAGCGGTAGGCCAAAGCGGGCCTCGTCCCAGGCCACTGAGGCCATCAGCGAGTGCATTGCGTGCTCGGTTTTGTCGAGGTCGCCGGCGCGCACATAGACTTGCAGCAAATGCTCCTTGCCCGAGCGCGACACGATGCGCTGCTCGCGCGCCACCAGTTTGCCCGCCACCAGCGCAAACAGGTAGCTGGGTTTCTTGTGCGGGTCGACCCAGCGCGCAAAATGGCGGCCGTCGTCGAGCAGGCCCTGTTCTTGCAAGTTGCCGTTGGACAGTAGCACCGGGTAGCGCACCTTGTCGGCGCGCAGCGTGACGCTGTAGCTGGCCATGACATCCGGCCGGTCGAGGAAGTAGGTGATGCGCCGAAAGCCTTCGGCCTCGCATTGGGTGAAGAACGAGTCGTTGCTGACGTACAGGCCGCTGAGCTTGCTGTTCTTGGCCGGGGCGCAGGTGGTGAATATTTCCAAATCGAAGGGTTCGCTGCCTTCGGGCAGGTTTTCCAGCACCAGTTTGGCGCCGTCGATCTTGAACGAGGTGCCCTGGCCATTGACCAGCACGCGCGCCAGGTTCAGGTCTTCGCCGTCGAGGCGCAGGGCCTGCGCCGCCACCGCCGGGTTGCGCCGCAGACGCATGCGGTTGAGAACGCGCGTCTTGGCCGGGTCCAGATCAAACACCAGTTCCACCGTGTCGATGAAATAGGCTGGTGGGGTGTAGTCAGATCGGTGTACGGCGGCGCCTTGGCCGTCGGAATCACGCAGTCGCAACATAGGGTTTCTCCCGGAAAATCAGATATATGTAGTTGGATGTAGTGT
>NZ_JBPCSJ010000455.1:0-9725 GCF_051007235.1 Hydrogenophaga sp.
ACAATGCGGCGAGATCGGGCGCGCGCAATGCTTCGCGCGCGGCGAGCTTGGCCTCGCGGCCGGCCTGCGCGAACTTGTTCCACGGGCACACCGCGAGGCAATCGTCGCAGCCGTAGATGCGGTTGCCGATCAGCGGGCGCAGGTCTTCGGGAATCGGTCCGGCGTGTTCGATGGTGAGGTAAGAGATGCAACGGCGTGCG
Organism: Hydrogenophaga sp.; assembly: GCF_051007235.1. Taxonomy (GTDB): domain Bacteria; phylum Pseudomonadota; class Gammaproteobacteria; order Burkholderiales; family Burkholderiaceae_C; genus Hydrogenophaga. The sequence continues at coordinate 201 of NZ_JBPCSJ010000455.1, forward strand.
TCCAGCCGGTGCGGCGCGACGATGGCCTGGGTGGGGCAGACATCGATGCAGGCGCTGCAGGCGCCGCAGTGCTCGCTGACCGGTTCGCTGGCCGGCAAGGCCAGGTCCACATAGATCTCGCCCAGGAAGAACATCGACCCCCCTTCCCGGCTCAACACCAGCGTGTGCTTGCCGCGCCAGCCCTGCCCACTGCGCTGCGCCAGCTCGGCTTCGAGCACAGGTGCGGAATCGGTGAAGGCGCGGTGACCAAAAGGGCCGATCTCTGCGGCAATGCGGTCGGCCAACTTCTGCAGCCGGCTGCGCAGCACCGTGTGATAGTCCCGCCCGCGGGCGTACACGGACACGATGGCCTCGCCAGGACGGGCCAGGCGCTGGCGTTCGACCTCGGTCCAGTCGTCCGGCGTGTCTTGGGGCAGGTAGTCCAGCCGCGCGGTGATCACGCTCACGGTGCCGGGCACCAGCTCGGCCGGGCGCGCGCGCTTGAGGCCGTGGCTGGCCATGTAGGCCATGTCACCGTGGAAGCCGGCGTCCAGCCAGGCCAGTAAACCCGGTTCAGCGGCAGACAGGTCCACCCCGGCCACGCCGATTTGGGACAATGCCAGCTCCCGGCCCCAGGCCTGAACCTTCACCATCAATTGAGCAGCATCAAGTCCGGACATCATGTCCCGCCGATTGTAGGAACGCCACCCGCAGAGGGCGGCGCCGTCTGGCGTGGCCGCTGGGACGACGAAGCCGCGACCGAGGCCTTCGCGCGGCGCCTGGCGGCCTGCCCGGCCATCGCGCACGCCACGCTCACCCTGCAGGGCGACCTGGGCGCAGGCAAGACCACCTTTGTGCGCCACCTGCTGCGCGCGCTGGGCGTGCGCGGCCGCATCAAGAGCCCGACCTACGCGGTGGTGGAGCCGCACAGCGCGATCGACTGCCCGCTGATGCCCGCGGGCAAACCCCTGGCCATCTGGCATTTCGACTTCTACCGCTTCACCGACCCGCGCGAGTGGGAGGACGCGGGCTTCCGGGAACTGTTCGCCAGCCCGGGCCTCAAGCTGGTGGAATGGCCCGAGCGGGCCGCCAATTTCATGCCGCCGGTGGATGCCGAACTGCACATCGAACCCGACCCCATGCAGACCGACCCCGAACACGACGATGCGCGCCTGGTGCGCCTGACCGCCTTCACGCCCGCCGGGCAGAGCCTGCTGGCCGCCCTGCCCGCATGAACGCCATCACCTCGACCGGCCGTCGCCGGCTGCTGCAGGCCGGTTCGCTGGTGCTGCTGCTGGGCGCGCACCACCTGGCGCGCGGCGCCAGCGTGGTGGCGGTGCGGCTGTGGCCGGCGCAGGACTACACGCGCGTGACCATCGAATCCGACGGCGCGCTGAAGGTGCACACGGTCAACGCCAGCGCCACGCGGCTCGCGGTGGACCTGGAGGGCATCGACCTGGTGCCCAGCCTGCGCGAACTGGTGGCCCAGCTCCAGAGCAGCGATCCGAACATCGCGGCCATCCGGGTGGCGCAAGGCAGCGGTTCGCTGGTGCGGCTGACCGTCGACCTCAAGCAGGCGGTCCGGCCCCAGGTGTTCAGCCTCCAGCCGGTGGCGGCGTACCAGCACCGGCTGGTGCTCGACCTCTACCCCTCGGTGCAGGCAGACCCGCTGGAGCAGCTGATCGCCCAGCGGCTCAAAGAGATCGACGAGGCCAGCGAACGCGCGGCGCAGCTGCTGGGGCACGAGACCGGTCTGGTCGGCAGCACGCCCCGGCCGCTGAACCCCACCGTGCCCGACGCAGCCGACCCGCTGGGCGCCCTGATCGCGCAGCGCGAGCGGGCGAAGTCCCCCACCGCAGCCGCCCCGGCTGGCAAACCCTTGCCCAGCCCCACGGCCAGCGCCAGCACGCCCCACCCCAAGGGTGACCGGGACGGCGCGGGCGCCACGGTCAGCGCCGGCAACGCCAAGACACCGGACAGTGCCAACGACCAGGCCACCGAACGCCTGATCATCGTGGCGCTGGACCCCGGCCACGGCGGTGAAGACCCTGGCGCCATCGGCCCTGGCGGCACGTATGAAAAAGACGTGGTGTTGCAGGTGGCGCTCAAGCTGCGCGAGCGCATCAACACCGCCCGCGTCAACGGCAGCCCGATGCGCGCCTACCTCACGCGCGACGCCGACTTTTTCGTGCCCCTGGGGGTGCGGGTGCAGAAGGCCCAGCGCGTCAAGGCCGACCTGTTCATCAGCATCCACGCCGACGCTTTCATGAGCCCGGAACCGGCCGGCGCCAGCGTGTTTGCCCTCAGCACCAAAGGTGCCAGCAGCGCCACCGCGCGCTGGATGGCGAACAAGGAAAACGCGGCCGACCTGGTGGGCGGCATCAACGTCAAGGCCAAGGACGTCACGGTGCAGCGCGCCCTGCTGGACATGAGCACCACCGCTCAGATCAAGGACAGCCTCAAGCTCGGCAGCGCGATGCTGGGCGAGGTCAAGCGCGTAGGCAAGCTGCACAAGCCGCAGGTGGAACAGGCCGGCTTCGCGGTGCTCAAGGCACCGGACATCCCCAGCGTGCTGGTGGAAACCGCTTTCATCAGCAACCCCGACGAAGAGCGGCGCCTGCGCGACGAGGCCTACCAGGACCGGCTGGCCGACGCGCTGATGCGCGGCATCACCCGCTATTTCGCGGCGAACCCGCCGCTGGCCCGTTCGCGCGCGCTCTGACCCCCCCCCGCGCCGCCTGCGGCGTCACCCCCCAGGGGGCGATGCGAGTGGCCCGGCGAAGCCGGTTCCACCGCATCCTCAAAGCAGACACGTCGCGCCGGAAGGGGAGTTGGTCCAGGGCACCGCGGAACCGGCTTTGCCGGGCCGCCAGTGCCGCCCCCTGGGGGGTGACGCCGCAGGCGGCGCGGGGGGGTCAGCTCTTTGCCCGCCACGCGCCGAAGATGGCGATCAGACCCGGCACGATGATCAACGCCCAGATGAACTTGGAGAGGTGGGTCTGCACGAAGGGCAGGTTGCCCAGGAAGTAGCCCGCCGTGGTCAGGCCCACCACCCAGAGGAACGCGCCGATCACGTTGTAGGCGGTGAACTTGCTGCGCGTCATCTCGGCCACCCCGGCCACGAAGGGCGCGAAGGTGCGGATGAAGGGCATGAAGCGCGCGATGATGATGGTCACACCGCCGTAGCGTTCGTAGAAGTTGTGCGCCTGGTTGAAGGCGTTCTTGTTGAAGAAGCGCGAGTCTTCCCACTGAAACACCTTGGGTCCAAAGTAGCGGCCGATGCTGTAGTTGGTCTGGTCGCCCAGGATGGCGGCCACCAGCATCAGGCCGGTGGCCAGCGGCCAGCTCATCAGCCCGGCGCCGCACAGCGCGCCGACGATGAACAGCAGCGAATCGCCGGGCAGGAAGGGCATGACGACCAGCCCCGTCTCGACAAAGATGATGAGGAACAGCAGGGCATAGACCCACGCGCCGTAGGCCTGCACAAAGGCCTGCAGGTGCTGGTCCACATGCAGAATGAAGTCGATCAAGAAGGCAATGAGTTCCATGGGCCGGGATTATCCGGGCTGGACTGGGGGCGCTGGATGGCTTCCTACAATGCCGGGGTGAACGCCTTCCATCCCGCCCCGAGCCACCCCATCCGCCGCCCCATCCAGGAACTGCCCGACGAGCTGATCAGCCAGATCGCGGCCGGTGAGGTGGTCGAGCGCCCCGCATCGGTGGTGCGCGAACTGGTGGACAACGCGCTGGACGCCGGTGCGCGCCAGATTACCGTGCGGCTGCAGGCCGGCGGCATCCGCCTGATCAGCGTGGAAGACGACGGCATCGGCATCCTGCGCGAGGAACTGCCCACCGCACTCAAGCGCCACGCCACCAGCAAGATCGCCAGCCTGCACGACCTGGAAGCCGTGGACACCATGGGTTTCCGCGGCGAGGCGCTGGCCGCCATCTGCTCGATCGCCGAAGTCTCGGTGCTGACCCGCACAGAAGAAGGCTCGGCCCATGGCTGGCTGCTGGACGGCCGCAGCGGTGAGCTTCAACCCACCGCCCGCGCGCGCGGCACCACGGTGGAGGTGCGAGATCTGATCTTCGCCACGCCGGCGCGGCGCAAGTTCCTCAAGTCCGAAAGCACCGAGCTGGCCCACTGCATCGAAGCCGTGCGCCGCCACGCGCTGGCCCGGCCCGAGGTGGGCTTTGCCATCTGGCACGACGGCAAGCTGGTCGCGCAGTGGCGCGCCGTGGCGCCCGACCTGGCGGGGGGCGAGCACCTGCTGGACGCGCTGCGCCGCCGCCTGGCCGACGTGCTGGGAGAAGCGTTCATTGAAAACGCCGTGGCGGTGAACTGGCCGGCCAGCGACGTGCCAGGCGAAGAAGCCACCGCCGGCGGCCAGCAGCGCCTGCGCGTCTGGGGCTTTGCCGGCGTGCCCGACGCGGCGCGCTTGCGCGGCGACTGGCAGTTCGCCTACGTCAATGGCCGCTTCGTGCGCGACAAGGTCATCACCCACGCCGCGCGCAGCGCCTACGAAGACGTGCTGCACGGCCACCGCCAGCCGGTGTACGCGCTGTACGTCAGCATCGACCCGACGCGGGTGGATGTGAACGTGCACCCGACCAAGATCGAGGTGCGCTTTCGCGACAGCCGCGAGGTGCACCAGGCCGTGCGCCACGCGGTGGAAGGCGCGCTGGCCGCACCGCGCTCGGCGCAGGCGCTGCCGGTCAACACCTCGCCGTCCGCCGCCACCCCGACCGACACCGCTGCGTCGTCCTTCCTGAGCCCGGTGCCGCGCCAGCAACCCCTGCCCTGGCGCCCGGATGCGCCGCAGGTCGGCCAGCGGGTGAGCGATATCGGTGCCTTGTGGGGGCGGGACACGACCAGCCCCCCGGCTTGGACCGCGCCCGCGCCAGCCGCCACCGTCTGGGCCCCGACGCCATCGGACACCCCTGCGCCCGCCGCGGGAGCCCCCGCATACCCCCCCGCCCTGCCCGACGGCGAATGGCCGCTGGGCCGCGCCATCGCGCAGCTGCACGGCGTCTACATCCTGGCCGAGAACGCGCACGGCCTGGTGGTGGTGGACATGCACGCCGCGCACGAGCGCATCGTCTACGAGCGCCTGAAGCAACAGCTGGACGCGCACCAGGTCAGCAGCCAGCCGCTGCTGATCCCGGCCACGTTTGCCGCGACGCCCGACGAGGTGGCCACCGCCGAAACCGCGGCCGAGGTGCTGGCGCAGCTGGGGATGGAAATCGTGCCGTTCTCACCCAAGACCCTGGCGGTGCGCGCCGTGCCCAACACCCTGGCCGCCGGCGACCCGGTGGAACTGGCGCGCAGCGTGCTGGCCGAACTGAGCCAGCACGACGCCAGCACCGTGGTGCAGCGCGCCCGCAACGAGCTGCTGGCCACCATGGCCTGCCACGGCGCGGTGCGCGCCAACCGCCGCCTGACGCTGGACGAGATGAACGCCCTGCTGCGCCAGATGGAAGTGACCGAACGCAGCGACCAGTGCAACCACGGCCGGCCCACCTGGCGCCAGCTGGGCATGAAGGATCTGGACGCGCTGTTCCTGCGCGGGCGCTGAGAAAGCACCAAATCAGGGCAATATTCTTCGCAATTGCCCTGTTGCGCACCATTAATGAGCTTCAAGCACCATTAACGAGCCTTTTGAATAGTGAAATGCGGTTTTTTCATAATGTCATGCACTTATTTGGAGCATGACCCGCATGAAGTACGCCACCGTCCACGATTTCCTCGCCCACGTTGAAGCCCGCAACCCGGGCCAGCCGGAGTTCCTGCAAGCCGTCACCGAGGTGATGGACAGCCTCTGGCCGTTCATCGCCGCCCACCTCAAGTACGCCGAGCAGGGGCTGCTGGACCGTCTGGTCGAGCCCGAGCGCGTGGTCATGTTCCGCGTCTCGTGGGTGGACGACCACGGCCAGGTGCAGGTCAACCGCGGCTACCGCATCCAGCACAGCATGGCGATCGGTCCCTACAAGGGCGGCATCCGCTTCCACCCGTCGGTGACGCTGTCGGTGCTCAAGTTCCTGGCCTTCGAGCAGACCTTCAAGAACGCCCTGACCACGCTGCCCATGGGCGGCGGCAAGGGCGGCTCGGACTTCGACCCCAAGGGCAAGAGCCCGGCCGAGGTCATGCGCTTCTGCCAGGCTTTTGTGATGGAGCTGTTCCACCACGTGGGCCCGGACACCGACGTGCCGGCCGGCGACATCGGCGTGGGTGGCCGCGAAGTGGGCTACATGGCCGGCATGTACAAGAAGCTGGCCAACAGCGCCGCCAGCGTGTTCACCGGCAAGGGCCTGTCCTTCGGCGGTTCGCTGATCCGCCCCGAGGCCACCGGCTACGGCACGGTGTACTTCGCCGACGAGATGCTCAAGACCCGCGGCCAGTCCTTCCAGGGCCTGCGCGTCTCGGTCTCGGGTTCGGGCAACGTGGCCCAGTACGCGGTCGAGAAGGCCATGGCCCTGGGCGCCAAGGTCATCACCGTGTCCGACTCCAGCGGCACCATCGTCGACGAAGACGGTTTCTCGCCCGAGAAGCTGGCCATCCTGATGGACGTGAAGAACCACCACTACGGCCGCGTGAGCGACTACGCCGCGCGCACCGGCGTGAAGTTCGAAGCCGGCAAGCGCCCCTGGCACGTGCCGGTGGACGTGGCCCTGCCCTGCGCCACCCAGAACGAGCTGGACGAAGCCGATGCCCGCACCCTGATAGCCAACGGTGTGCTCTGTGTGGCCGAAGGCGCCAACATGCCCTCGACCATCGAGGCCGCCAAGGCCTTTGAAGCGGCGGGCGTGCTCTACGCACCGGGCAAGGCATCCAACGCCGGTGGCGTGGCCACCTCGGGCCTGGAGATGAGCCAGAACGCGATGCGCCTGAGCTGGACGCGCGACGAAGTGGACGCCCGCCTGCTGCAGATCGTGCAGGGCATCCACGCCGCCTGCGTCCAGCACGGCCAGCGCGCCGACGGCAGCATCAGCTACATCGACGGTGCCAATATTGCCGGCTTCGTCAAGGTGGCCGACGCCATGCTGGCGCAAGGCGTGGTCTGATTCGACACGGACCAATGCTCAAGGCCACCCGCGAGGGTGGCCTTTTTTGTGGCCGGCCGCCGAGCGTGTGGGGGTTCAGGTGGTTTAGTCGCCGCTGGCTTCGGGCTGGAACAGGATGGCCAGCACCCGCGCCGTGCGCGGTTCGCCCTGGGGCGTGACCCAGCGGGCCTGAGCACCGACCCGCAACCCCAGCAGGCTGGCGCCCACCGGCGAGAGCACCGAAATGAAGCCCTGCGCAGGCTCGGCGTCGTCGGGGTAGCACAGCGTGAGCGTGCGGGGTTGCGGCGTGCCGTCCTCCAGGATCTGGATCTGCGAGTACATGGTGACCACATCGGCCGGCACCGCCGGAGACGGCACCTGCTCGGCCAGTTCCAGCGCGTCCGACAGTTCGTCGGGCGCACCGCTGGTCTCCAGTTTGGTCAGGCGGACGAAGTCGAGTTCGGTGACGACACGGTCACCGCAGGCAAACAAGGACATGAAAACTCCAGAAAAGGCGGGTCCCAGGCCGACAGGCCATGGGACGGTGTTGCGCTGGAGGTGGGCCCGGCGACCGGTGGTCGCGCTGACGGAGGAGAAGGTGGTCGCCGGGCTCAGGAATCTGCGGCCGTGCGCCGCATGCCGGTGGCCGGTCGGTCGACACGCGCCCACCGCTCGCCCAGCGCCAACGGCGCGGACCAGAACATGAGAGGGTGGTGAGGACGGCGAACCATGGCCGCGACTGTAGGAGACGCACCCCGCGGTGTCATACCCCGCCACCCACACGGCCCAGCGCACGGGAAGCCCCTTGGGGTGAACTTTTCCCACGGCACGCGCATCATCCAGCGTCATGAAACGCCTGATCGCCCTTGTTCTGTGTTCGGCCGCCCTGCTGGCTGGCTGCGCCAGCCTTGACGAACGCCAGCGCGGCTGGATCTTCCAGACGTCCGACCGCAGCTGGTGGCGCGGTGAGGAAGCTGCCCAGGGCATGCAGGACGTGTGGATTCACTTCGCCTCCAGAGAGACCGGCGAACCCGCCCGGTTGCACGGCCTGTGGAGCCCGAACGAACGCTTCGAAAAGGACCCCAAGGCCCCCGTGCTGCTGTACCTGCATGGCGCCCGTTTCAACGTGGTCGGCTCGGCCTTCCGCGCCCGGCGCATGCAGGAACTGGGCTTTTCGGTGCTGGCGGTGGACTACCGCGGTTTTGGCAAGAGCACGAACACACTGCCATCGGAGTCCATGGCCTACGAAGACGCCCGCGCCGCCTGGGACTGGCTGGCCCGGCAGTACCCGGACAGGCCGCGCTACATCTTCGGCCACTCGCTGGGTGGCGCCATCGCCATTGACCTGGCCGCCCAGGTGGGCGACGAGGCGGGCACCCTGGTCGAAGGCACCTTCACCTCCATCCCCGACGTGGTCAGTTCGTACAAGTGGGGCTGGCTGCCGCTGGGGCCGCTGATCACGCAGCGCTTCGAAGCCATCGAGCGTGTGAAAAACATCGGCTCCCCTTTGCTGGTGGTGCACGGCAGCGAGGACAACACCATCAAGCCCGAACTGGGGCGCAAGCTGTTCGAGGCCGCCACCGGGCAAAAACGCTTCGTGCTGGTCGAGGGCGGCTCGCACCACAACACCAACGCGGTGGGGCAACCGCAGTACCGCTTGGCGCTGGCCGAACTGTTCGGCATGAGGTGACCCTTCCCCGCGCCGCTGAACTGACGCCCCCCCGCGCCGCCTTCGGCGTCACCCCCAGGGGGCGATGCGAGCGGCCCGGCAAAGCCGGTTCCACCGCATCCTGGCCGCAGGCACGTCACGCCGGTCAGACATGGGCCTTCTGCTACCCTCGACCCGATGTCCTTTTCCGCCGCTTCTGCTTCGCCCTCGCGCATGTCGCCCGGCCTGATCGTGCTGGTGCTTTCGCTGCTGCTGGGCCTGCAGCCCATCACGACCGACCTGTACCTGCCGGCCCTGCCCGCCATGACGCAGGGCTTCGGTGCCAGCCTGTCCCAGGCCCAGCTCACGCTCACCGCGCTGCTGCTCTCGTTTGGCATGTCGCAACTGGTGTGGGGCCCGCTGTCGGACCGCTTCGGCCGCCGCCCGGTGCTGCTGTGGGGCACGCTGCTGTATGTGCTGGCGTCGGTGGCCAGCGCCTTCGTGGTGTCGATGGAGCAGCTGATCGCGCTGCGCGCGCTGCAGGGCGTGGCCATGGGCGCGGGCGTGATGTGCGCACGCGCGGTGGTGCGCGACCTGTACGCCCCCAGCGAGGGCGCGCGCATCATGTCCAAAGGCCTGACCGGCCTGGGCGTGATCGCCTGTGCCAGCGCGCCGGTGGGCGGTCTCCTGTCCGAGCACTTCGGCTTTCGCGTGACGCTGCTGGCGCTGGCGGTGTTCGGCGCCATCGCACTGGCGGTGGTGGCGCTGCGGTTCGAAGAAACCCTGGCGCAGAAAAAACCCCGCGCGCTGGAGCCGTTGACGCTGCTGCGCACCTGGGGCCAGATCGTGCGCTACCC
>NZ_JBPCSJ010000456.1:0-3186 GCF_051007235.1 Hydrogenophaga sp.
GAAGCCTTGTAAATCAAGGCCTTTCTTAAATTGCCTAGAAAAAAAGCAGAAATCAAAAGCCAATCAAATCAACCACTTATGGACGTTGTGCCAGATGCGGCGGCTGGCGAACCCGGCTGTTCGTGCTTGTCGCGCCGCAGCACGAAAAATGTGCATAAGTGAAGCGTGTCAAGTGTTGTTTTCGCCAGATTTTGTGCTATGCGCCCGCCGCTGGGGTCTTTCGGCCTACACGAAACCCGCCCCCCGGCACAGCCGCAGGCCGCGCCGGGCGTGGGTTTCAGCCCTGGGCGCGGATGCGCCTGGAATGCGCGTGCACCGCGTCCACCAGCACCTTCACGCTCTCGGGCGGGGTGTACTGGCTGATGCCGTGGCCCAGGTTGAAGATGTGCGTGGGCCCGGTGCCCGCGCCCTGGTGCGGCTTGCCAAAACTGTCGATCACGGCCGCCACTTCGCGGTCGATCGCCTCGGGCGGCGCGAACAGCACGTTCGGGTCGATGTTGCCCTGCAGGGCTTTTGAATCGCCCACCGCGGCACGCGCCTTGGCCAGGTTCACCGTCCAGTCCAGGCCCAGGGCCTCGCAGTCCAGGCCTTTCATGTCGTCCAGCCACAGGCCGCCACCCTTGGTGAAGACGATGCGCGGAATCACCGTGCCAGTGGCGTCGGTGCGCTTGAGCTGCGCCAGCACGCGCTTGGTGTAGGCCAGCGAAAAGTCCTGGAACTTGCCGTCGGCCAGCACACCGCCCCAGCTGTCGAACACCATCACCGCCTGCGCGCCGGCGTCGATCTGCGCGTTCAGATACGTGGCCACCGAGTCCGCGTTGATCGCCAGGATGCGGTGCATCAGGTCCGGGCGGCTGTACATCAGGCTCTTGACCGCGCGGTAGTCGTCGCTGCCGCCGCCTTCGACCATGTAGCAGGCCAGCGTCCAGGGGCTGCCCGAAAAGCCGATCAGCGGCACCCAGCCGTTCAGCGCCTTTCGGATGCTGGTCACCGCGTCGAACACGTAACGCAGCTTGTCCATGTCGGGCACGGCCAGCGTGTCCACGTCGGCTTCGGTGCGGATGTTGCGCGCGAACTTCGGGCCCTCGCCCTGCGCGAACGTCAGGCCCAGGCCCATCGCGTCCGGCACGGTCAGGATGTCGCTGAACAGAATGGCCGCGTCCAGCGCGTAACGCTCCAGCGGCTGCAGCGTCACCTCGGTCGCGTAGTCCACATTCGTGGCCAGCCCCATGAACGAACCCGCCTGGGCGCGCGTGGCGCAGTACTCGGGCAAATACCGCCCGGCCTGGCGCATCAGCCACACCGGCGTGTGGTCGGTGGACTGGCGCAGGCAGGCGCGCAAAAAGGTGTCGTTCTGCAGAGGGGCAAAGCTCATGGGCGCATCCGGTGTGGGGTTCAGGGGGGAACGGAGATTATCCCGTGCGGTGCAAGGTCGTCACACGCGGGTGCGTTGGAGCCAACACAATGCAACGCACCACCAGCCCCGACGCCACCGAAAGCCGCCATGCCCAAAGCCCCGTTCACCACCACCGCCTGCCTCGTGGCGGCCCTCTGCGTGCTGCCCGCCCAGGCCGCGGACACGCCCTCCAACATGCCCGAACCCCAGGCCGCCCCCGTGGCCGACCCCCTGCGCCCCGCGCGCGACGCCATCGGCGCCCAGCAATGGGACCAAGCGCTGGGCCTGCTGCAGGCCCAGCAGGCCCGGCTGGCCCGCAACGCCGACCTGCACAACCTGCTGGGCTACGTCCACCGCAAGAAAACCCCGCCCGACCTGGACAAGGCCTTTGACCACTACCGCCAGGCGCTGGACATCGACCCCGGGCACAAAGGCGCGCACGAATACATCGGCGAGGCCTACCTCATGCGCAAACAGCCAGCCAAGGCCCGCGAACACCTGCAAAAACTGCAGCGCCTGTGCGGCAACACCACCTGCGAGGAATACCAGGACCTGGCCAAAGCCCTGGCGGCGTACCGGGACTGAGACGGGCCGTCAGGCGGACAGCGCCAGCGCATCCAGCGGGCTGGCCGTGCCGCCGGCCGCCACCTTGAGCACATGCGTGTAGATCATGGTGGTGGACACATCCGAATGCCCCAGCAGTTCCTGCACCGTGCGGATGTCGGTGCCCGCCTGAAGCAGGTGCGTGGCAAAAGAGTGGCGCAGCGTGTGAACAGAGACATGCTTGGCGATGCCCGCCCGCATCACAGCCTGTTTCAACGCCCGGTTCAGCCGATCTTCGTAGAGGTGGTGGCGCCGTTCCACGCCGGTCTGCGGGTCCACCGACAACTTGTGCGACGGGAACACCCAGAACCACGCCCAGCTCTCGCCCGCCCGTGGGTACTTGCGCTCCAGCGCGTGAGGCAGGAACACACCGCTTCGTCCGCTGGCCCGGTCTTGCTCCCAGACGGCCCGCGCATGGGCCAGTTGCGCCTGCAACCGTGGGACCAGTGACTTGGGCAGCATCACCACCCTGTCTTTGTCGCCCTTGCCGCTGCGCACCACAACGGCATGGCGGTCAAAATCCACGTCTTTCACACGCAGGCCCAGCGCCTCGCGCAGGCGCAACCCGCTTCCATACAGCAGTGCCGCCATCATCGCCTCGATCCCCGTCTTCAGGCCCAGCACATACTGCACTTCCTGCCCAGTCAGCACCACCGGAATGCGTTTGCGCTCCGGCGGGTGGCCGATATGCTGCAGCCAGGGCAACTCCATGCCCAGCACCTGCCGGTAGAGAAACAGCAGCGCATTCAGGGCCTGCCGGTGTGTGGACGGTGACACCTGTTTCTCGGTCGCCAGCATGGTCAAAAAGCCCTCCACATCGGCCTGCCCCATTTCGCGCGGGTGACGAAAACCGCCACCACTGCGGGCGGCCCACAACACAAACGCCTTGGCCCAGTAGACGTAAACCTTCTCGGTCTGTAGGCTGTAATGCAGGTAGCGAACCCGTTCGCGCACCTGATCCAGCAGCCTGGCGGACCTGGGAGGGACCCAGTCGGGTTTGTCGGATCTGTTAAACCTGTTCATGCATACAGTATGCAGCTCTACAGGATTGATTTCAAACACATTTTGGGGATGTCATGCGACTTTGTTTAACGGCAGCGTTTGTGGGTATCCGGCGTTTTGCCGTTTAAATCAAAGTTAGCCATTCAGATGCGCCGCCTTGTCAACTTGCCGGAAGTTCGCCAGGC
>NZ_JBPCSJ010000457.1:0-1662 GCF_051007235.1 Hydrogenophaga sp.
GCCGGCCGCTGCGGCGCCGGAACCGGCGGCCTCGGTGAGCATCGCGCTCGATGCGCAGGGCCAGACCTTCTGGGGCGATCAAGCCATCGACCCCGCCAGCCTGCCGCAGCGCCTGCAAGAGGCGGCGCAGCGTGACCCGGGCACCGAGTTGCAGCTGCGCGCCGACACGGCCGTTCCATATGGGCGTGTGGTGCAGATCATCGGCCTGGCGCAGACCGCGGGTCTGAGCCGCATCGGCTTTGTGGCCGATCCGTCCACCCCCGCACCGGCACCTGCGCCAGCGCGCTGAGGCGCTGCGCCGGCCTGCGGTGGCCGGGGTGCCCAAGGCCTAAAATCCCGGGTGTTCCGGCGCGCTGCCCCGTGGCCGCCGCTGCCCCGATTTCCGATCCCTCACGCCTCCGGCCCGCCGGACCCCGCTTCATGCAAAACCAATACGCCCACCAGGACGTCGAGCGCGCCGCGCACGCCCACTGGACCGCCACCGACGCCTACCGCGTCACCGAAGACAAGAGCAAGAAGAAGTTCTACGCCTGCTCGATGCTGCCCTACCCCAGCGGCAAGCTGCACATGGGCCATGTGCGCAACTACACCATCAACGACATGCTCACGCGCTACCTGCGCATGAACGGTCACAACGTGCTGATGCCCATGGGTTGGGACGCCTTCGGCCTGCCGGCCGAGAACGCCGCACTGAAAAACGGCGTGCCACCGGCGAAGTGGACCTACGACAACATCGCCTACATGAAGAAGCAGATGCAGGCGATGGGGCTGGCCATCGACTGGTCGCGCGAGGTTGCCACCTGCTCGCCCGAGTACTACCAGTGGAACCAGTGGCTGTTCCTGAAGATGCTGGACAAGGGCATCGCCTACCGCAAGACCCAGATCGTCAACTGGGACCCGGTGGACCAGACCGTGCTGGCCAACGAGCAGGTGATCGATGGCCGCGGCTGGCGCACCGGCGCCCTGGTCGAGAAGCGTGAGATTCCCGGCTACTACCTGAACATCACGTCGTATGCCGACGAGCTGCTCACGCACGTGCAGCTGGGCAACGACAAGGCCACCCTCAACGGCTGGCCCGACAAGGTGCGCCTGATGCAGGAGAACTGGATCGGCAAGAGCGAAGGCGTGCGTTTCGCGTTCACGCACGACATCCAGGCGGCCGACGGCAGCCTGATCGGCGATGGCAAGATGTACGTGTTCACCACGCGCGCCGACACCATCATGGGCGTGACCTTCTGCGCTGTGGCCGCCGAGCACCCGCTGGCACAACACGCCGCCGCGACCAACCCCGCGCTGGCCGCCTTCATCGAAGAGTGCAAGACCGGCGGCACCACCGAAGCCGAGCTGGCCACGCAGGAAAAGAAGGGCATGGCCACCGGCCTGTTCGTCACCCACCCATTGACCGGCGCGCAGGTTGAGGTCTGGGTCGGCAACTACGTGCTGATGAGCTACTGCGACGGCGCCGTGATGGGCGTGCCGGCGCACGACGAACGCGACTTCGCGTTCGCGCTCAAGTACCAGCTGCCGATCAAACAGGTGGTGGCCGTCGAAGGCGAGACCTTCAGCGCCGACGCCTGGGCCGAGTGGTACGGCGACAAACAGAAATGCGTGTGCGTCAACTCCGGCGCCGGATTCGAGTTTTTGGACGGCCTGAACCAGAAG
>NZ_JBPCSJ010000458.1:0-6058 GCF_051007235.1 Hydrogenophaga sp.
CTTCATCGGCACCGAACTGCACAAGGGCTTCTCGCCCCTGTTCACGCCGGGCATGCCCGACGAAGCCAAGCAGCTCGCCAAGAACCGCCTGGTCCAGCGCCTGACCTGGGTCGACGGCGAACTGGCCGGCAAACAGTACCTGCTGGGCGATGCCTTCAGCGTGGCCGATGCCTACCTGTTCACCGTCACCGGCTGGGCCGGTTACGTGGGCGTGGACATCAGCGGTCTGGCCAACATCAACGCCTACCGCGCCCGCGTGGGTGCACGCCCGGCGGTGCAGGCCGCGCTCAAGGCCGAAGGTCTGGCGAAATAACTGGAGCCCCCACGCTCCACCGCTGACGCGGGTCGCTGCCCCCCAATGGGGTGCGAATCCGCCTTGGGGCGGCCCGGCGACGGATCGCCGGGCCACAGAGTGCATCCCCCTCCCAGCGCCGCAGGCGTACCAGCGAGTGGGAAGCCGCACAGCAGCGCAGGGGGTGACTCAGTTCAGCGCCCGCTGGCGCAGCGCCAGCACCGCCCCCACCCACAGCGCGCAGGCCGAAAACACCAGCCCGCGCGCCAGCCCACCCGGGCCGTCGGCGATGAAACCCACCACCGTGGGGCCGACGATCTGGCCGGCCGCGAACACCACCGTGAAGGCGCTGATGCCCGCCGCCCATTGCGCCGGTGGCAGGTTGTGCCGCACCAGGGCCGTGGTGCTGGCCACCACCGACAGGAACACCGCGCCGAACAGCAGGCCCGAGGCCAGCAACAGCGGCCAGGCGCTGGTGAGCGCCGGCACGATGGCGGCCACGCCCAGCAGCGCGTTCAGCCGCGCCAACGCCTGGCCGTTGCGGTGCCGGTCCAGCAGCCCGGCCCAGATGCGCGAAGACGCCACCACCGCCACACCCAGCAGCGCGTAGAACGTGGTCACCGCCGCGGGCGAAGCGCCCTGCTCGCGCAGCAGCGCGATGACAAAGGTCATGTAGCCGATGTAGCCCACCCCGAAGCCCAGGTAGCCCAGCAGGCCAAAGGCGAAATCGCGCCAGCGAAAGCGCCGGTGGTCGGTCTGGCGCTGCGCACCCGTGGCGGCCGACACGGGCGGCGTTGCCTCCATCTGCGCCAGCACGCGGGCCGGCCAGGCCAGCAGCGCGGTCGCCCCGGCGCACAGCAGGGCCATGGCCCACCAGCCCCACGACCACCCGTGCGGCTGCCCCTGCGCCGCTGCCAGCGCCAGGGGCACCAGCAGGGCCGACAGCACGATGCCAAAGCCCGTGCCGCCGTAATACAGCCCCAGCAGCAGGCCGCTGCGCCTAGGCTGCCGCGCGCCCAGCCGGGCGGCCAGCAGGCCCCCGGTGCTGAACACCAGGCCGCTGGCCAGGCCCGCCAGCAGGCGCTGCAGCATCAGGGCGCGCGCATCGGTGAAGAAGCCGCTGGCCGCCATGAACACGGTCGCCAGCACGGCACCGGTGAGGAACAGGCGCGTCGGCGCCATGCGCTGCAGCAGCCACGACATGGCCAGTGCGCCCAGCAGGTAACCCGCGGCGTTGGCGGTGTTCATGGACCCGGCCAGGGTGTAACTCCAGCCCAGGTCGGTGCGCATCGGCGGCAACAGCAGGCCGTAGGCAAAGCGGGTGATGCCCAGCGACACCGCCGCGCCCAGCGACAGCGCCAGGGCCAGCCGCAGGTAGGGTGTGGTGTCGGGGGGTGGAAGTGCGACCGTCAGATCGGCGGGCTGGGTGCTGCGGGCCATGCGCCCATTGTGGCGCTACTCATGGGGGTAGCCTCCACACGCCCGTTGGAGAAAACTTGGGCACCACAGGCACCTCGACAGACTCAGTGCGAACGGGTTGTCATGCCGCTGCAGCACGACCCTCTCCGGCGGCAAGGGTGCCGTCCAGGGGCACCGCCGGGCCGGCTCGGCCGGACGGCCAGTGCCGCCCCCCTCCCGCCGAAGGCGAGAGAGGGGGGTGACGCGCAGCGGCGCGGGGGGTATTTCGCTTCAAATGGGCCAGCCGCCGGGCCGCCCCAAGGCAGGCCCAGCCACCTTGGGGGGCAGCGACCCGCGTCAGCGGTGGAGCGTGGGGGTCATGACCCCAGCCCGACCGGCGCCGGGGCCTTCATCACGATGTGGGTGAACAGGCGGTCGAACGCCGGATCGCGCGGGATGCGGCCGCTCAGCGGGTTCTGATTGGTCGCAAAAGCGGCGTTCAGCGCGTGCCAGTCGGCCTCGGTCAGCAGGCGTTCGGCCTCCGGCAGGATCGCGGTCTCCTCCAGCCGCATGTGCTCCAGGTAGAAGTCCACGTAGCGGGTCACCTCGTCGATGAAGGCGGTCTTGCGGCCGTCGCCCAGCAGCTCCCAGGCCATCAGCAGGTGCATCAGTTCGCGCACCCGGCCCTCGCCCTGCATGTGGTCGCGTTCGAGCTGGTCGATGGTGGCCATGGCGTGCGGCGCCACCCGCGCCACGCGCGGGAACAGCAGGTCCGACTCCTTGGGGTGGTGGTGCTTCTCGGGGAATTCGTCGATGTAGAACAGCATCGCGCGCAGCACGTCGAAGAAGCGCGCCGAATCGTCCGCCCCGTCCGGGCTGGGGCCGCGGCGCACCAGCTGCATCAGCGACTGCAGCATCGCGGCAAGGGTGGAATGTTCTTCGCGAATGACGCGCAGCGCTTCGTGAGTCATCGTTGTCTCCTGTGAACGTGCCAGAGCCGACCGATCGGTCGGCAAATCCTGCAGCGGACTATGCGACAGCCCGCGGCGCAGACCCTTGACACAGGTCAAGCCACCGGGACACGCCAGCCGCCGTTCAGCGGGCCGGCGGTTGCCAGCGCTTGAGCAGCAGCGCGTTGCTCACCACGCTGACCGAACTCAGCGCCATGGCCGCGCCCGCCAGCACCGGGCTGAGGTAGCCCAGCGCCGCCAGCGGGATGCCGGCCGCGTTGTAGGCAAAAGCCCAGAACAGGTTCTGGCGGATCTTGCGCACCGTGCGGCGCGAAATGTCCAGCGCCGCCGCCACCAGGGCCGGGTCGCCGCGCATGAGCGTGATGCCGGCCGCGTGCATGGCCACGTCCGAACTGCCACCCTGCGCATGGCTCATGGCCATGCCCACGTCGGCCGCGGCCAGGGCGGGTGCGTCGTTCACACCGTCCCCGATCATGAGGACGACATGGCCCCCACGCTCCGCCGCTGCGCGGGTCGCTGCCCCCCGCGGGGGCTGATCTGGCTTGGGGCGGCCCGGCGCCGGATCGATGTGACCCCCTTGCTTCAACCGCGCGATCACCGCCGCCTTGTCCCCCGGCAGCACCTCGGCGATCACCTCGCCAGCGTCATCGCGCAGGCCCAGGCGTGCGGCCATGGCGCGCGCGGCGGCCACGTTGTCGCCCGAGACCATGAACAGCCGCAGCCCCTGTGCGCGCAGGGTGGCGATGGCCTGGGCCGCCCCGGCCTTGGGTTCGTCGCCGAACGCCAACAGCGCCAGCGGGCTCCAGCGGCCGTCCGCCCCCTGGCTGGCCAGCAGCGACACGGTGGCCCCCTCGGTCTGCGCGGTCTGCACCGCCGCGGCCAGCGGCTCCAGGGCCACGCCGAGTTCCGCCATCCAGCGCTGGCTGCCCAGCGCCAGCCGCGCGCCTTGCACCATGCCCTGGCTGCCGCGCCCGGCCACGGCCTGCACATCCTCGGCGGCGCCCGCGTTCACACCGCGCTCGCGCGCCGCGTCCAGCACCGCCCGGGCCAGCGGGTGCGCGCTCTGCGCCTGCATCGCAGCCGCGGCCTGCAGCACCGCCACCTCGTCCACCCCGGCCACGCCTTCGATGCGCAGCAAGCGCGGGTGCCCTTCGGTCAGCGTGCCGGTCTTGTCAAACGCGACCGTGTCCACCCGGTGCGCGAGTTCCAGCGCCTGCGCGTCCTTGATGAGGATGCCGTGCCGCGCCGCCACCCCGGTGCCGGCCATGATGGCCGCCGGCGTGGCCAGACCCAGCGCACAGGGGCAGGCAATGACCAGCACCGCCACCGCGTGCAGCAGCGCATCTTCCACGCGCGCACCGCTCCACAGCCAGCCGCCCAGGGTGATGAGGGCGATCACCAGCACCACCGGCACGAACACCGCGGCCACCTGGTCCACCAGGCGCTGCACCGGCGCCTTGCCGGCCTGCGCGTCCTGCACCAGGGCAATGATTTGGGCCAGCACGCTTTGCGCGCCCACCGCCCGCACCTTCACCTCCACCGAGCCTTCGCCATTGAGCGAGCCGCCGGTCACCGCGTCGCCCGGCTGCTTGGGCACCGGCATGGCCTCGCCGGTCAGCATCGATTCATCGGCCTGCGTGTGGCCCAGCAGCAGCTCGCCGTCGGCCGCGA
Source organism: Hydrogenophaga sp. (assembly GCF_051007235.1). Taxonomy (GTDB): domain Bacteria; phylum Pseudomonadota; class Gammaproteobacteria; order Burkholderiales; family Burkholderiaceae_C; genus Hydrogenophaga. The sequence continues at coordinate 4,333 of NZ_JBPCSJ010000458.1, forward strand.
AGCGCTCGCCCGGCAGCACGCGGATGATGTCGCCCGGCAGCAGCTCGTCCACCGGCACATCGGTCATCTCGGTGCGCTTCACGCCATCGGGCACCAGGTGCGCGTGCTCGGGCCGCAGCGCCTGCAGCGCGCGGATGGCGCTGGTGGTCTGGCGCTTGGCGCGCGCTTCCAGCCACTTGCCCAGCAGCACCAGGGTGATGACCACCGCCGAGCCTTCGTAGTACAGGTGCACCATCTCGCCCGCCTCGGCCTTGAGCCACAGCCAGGTGGACAAGGCCCAGCCCGCCGTGGTGCCGATGCTCACCAGCAACTCCATGTTGCCGGTCAGCGCTTTCAGCGCGTGCCAGCCGGCCTTGTAAAACCGCGCGCCCAGCCAGAACTGCACCGGCGTGGCCAGCGCGAACTGCAGCCAGGCCGGCAGCATCCAGTGCTGGCCGAACAGGTCGCCCACCATGGGCAGGGCCAGCGGGGCCGACAGCAGCAGCCCCGCCAGCACCGGCCAGAAGTCCTGCGGCACGCCCAGCCACCCGGCGGGCGAGACCTCGTCAGGCGCGTCCATGGCGCGCGGTTCGTAGCCCGCGTCGCGCACCGCGCGCTTGAGCAGCGCCAGGGTCTGTGTGTCGTCCGGCCCGGCCAGCGTGATGCGCGCCGACTCGGTCGCCAGGTTCACCGTGGCACCGCTCACGCCGGGTTGTTTTTTCAGCACTTTTTCCACCCGCGTCACACAGGAGGCGCAGGTCATGCCGCCAATGCCCAGGTCGATCTGGCAGCTGCTGTTGGAAGAGGTATCGGAAACGGTCGCGGAAGTCATGAGCCCGAGCTTATGCTTTCCCACCGTGGGAAGGTCAATCCAGGTCAGGTCAACAGATGTATCCGCACACCACGCCGCCTCGGCACGCAGCCCCGGGCTTGACCTTGACACCGTGTCAAGGTGCATCATTCTGACCATCCCATCCACCGGAGCACTGCCCCATGACCACCCAGACCCTCAACGTGCAAGGCATGACCTGCGGCCACTGCGAAAAGGCCGTCACCACCGCCATCAAGACCCTGGACCCGCAGGCCGAGGTGCGCATCGACCGCGCACACAACCTCGTGGAAGTGAACACCACACAACCGCTCGACGCAGTGGCCGCCGCCATCCGCGAAGAGGGCTACACGGTCGCGGTATGACCCCCACGCTCCACCACTGCGTGGGTCGCTGCCCCCCGAGGGGGCTGATCCTCCTTGGGGCGGCCCGGCGGAGGATCGCATGACCACCGACACCGACGTTCCGCTGCACAGCGTGCACCACTGGCCGGTCAACATCGGCACCGCGGCGCGGCTCTCGGGCATCTCGTCCAAGATGCTGCGCCACTACGAAACCCAGGGCATGCTGGGCGCGGTCGCGCGCACCGACAGCAACTACCGGCAGTACAGCATCGCCGACGTGCACACGCTGCGTTTCATCCGCCGCGCGCGCGACATGGGCTTCAGCCTCGAAGCGGTGAGCGAACTCGTGGGCCTGTGGCACAACCGGCGCCGCAGCAGCGCCAGCGTCAAGCGCATCGCGCAAAAACACCACGACGAACTGAGCCAACGCATCGCCGCCCTGCAGGCCATGCAGCGCAGCCTGGACGCCCTGCTGTGCCACTGCCCCGGCAACGACCGCCCCGACTGCCCCATCCTGGACGATCTGTCGCAGGGTTGAGCCCCCACGCTCCGCCGCTGCGCGGGTCGCTGCCCC
>NZ_JBPCSJ010000459.1:0-15787 GCF_051007235.1 Hydrogenophaga sp.
GCCCTGGGGGGCGGCGGGGACGAACTCAGCCAGGTGGTCTTTGCGCCCGGCAGCGCGGTGCTCGGCGACGAAGGCCGCCAGCGGCTGGACAAGATCGCCAAGGCCCTGGCCGACCGGCCGGCCCTGCAGCTGACGGTGATCGGCCACAGTGACCTGGAGGTCGAACGCAGCGGCCTGCGCCGCGCCCGGCTGGATGCCCAGGTGCTGGCCGAAAAGCGCCGTGCCCTGGCGCGCAGCGGCGGGGCGGTCACCGGCACGGTGGCGGTGACGCCGGCCGAGTACCCGGACCTGCTCAAAGAGGTCTACAGACGCGCCGACATCAGCAAACCGCGCAACCTGGTCGGCATGGCCAAGGACCTGCCGGTGCCGGAAATGGAGGCGCTGCTGCTCGCGGCCATTCCCGTCACGGCCGACACCGTGCGCGAACTGGCGGTGGCGCGCGGTGTGGCCGTCAAGGACTACCTGGCCAGCCGCGAACTGCCCGAAGACCGCATGTTCCTTGGGGCGCCCAAAGTGGCCCAGGAGGGCGAGCGCTGGGTGCCACAGGCCCAGCTGCAACTGGCCGCGCGCTGATTTGATGGGCCGCCGCAGCCAGCCCGCGCGGCTGCGGCGACAATACGGGGTTGCCGCGCTCTGACCAGGGCGCGGGCCCCTTTTCGCTTTCCGAGCCCTGTATGTCGCTGTTTTCCCTGCGCAAGTCCCCGACCAACGCCCCCGCTGCCGTGAACACCCCCGCCCAACCCAAGCCGGCCGCCGCTGCGCCGCACCCCCTGGACGCCGTCACCGGCGGTGCTTTTTCGGCCCCCACCTCGGGCGAGCGTGCCGCCCGCGTGCGCGAATGGCTGGCCACCGAGCCGAGCCTGGAGCAGATGAACGAGGTGTTCAAGGAGCTGTCGCAGCGCGACCGTGGCGCGGCCAAGCCGCTGAAGGAAAAGCTGGACGAGCAAAAGCGCCAGAAGGCGCAAGAACACATTGCTGCCGAATGGGCGCAAAAGGCCGAGGCCCTGATCGGCCAGGGCCGCCTGAACCTGGCCGACGCCATGGCCTGGCAGCGCGACGCGGCCCGTGCCGGCGCGCCGCTCTCGCGCGAGCCGCTGGCCGGCCTCAAGCAGGCCCTGGCCGAGCGCGTGAAGGCGATTGAAGACCTGCAGCACCGGGTGCAGGTGGAACGTGAAGCCGCGGTGCTGATCGCCCAGCGCATCGAGGTGCTGTCCACCAAGTCGTGGCGCGACGCGCAGCAGCAGGCCCAGGCGCTCAAGACCGATGTGGCCGAGTGGCAGCAACAGTCGCAGGCGCTCTCGGCCGACAGCCAGTGGCCCAGTGTGGAAGCCAAGTTCCCGCCCATGCTGGAGGCCTCGCGCACCCAGTTGCAGATCGTGTGGGAAGCCTTTGAAGCCGCGCTGGCCCAGGCCGTGGCGGCCGATGCCGATGCGAGCCAGCTGCTGCCCGCCGTGCCCGTGTGGGCAGACGAACTGCGCGTGGCCCGCGGCGAACCCGCCGCCGCCAAGGCCGAGCAGGCCGCGCACGATGCCCAGGCCCACCAGGAGCGCCGCGCCAAGGTGCTGGCCGAACTCGATCGCGCCCTGGGCGTTCTGGAGCGCGAACTGGCCGAAGGCCACGGCAAGGCCACGCCCAAGGCCGCAGCAGATGTGCGCGCGGTGCTCAAGTCGCACAGCCGCCTGATCGGCCCCGAACTGGAAGCTCGCGCCCACGCCGCGCTGACGCAGGCCGGCGACCTGGAAGACTGGCAGCGCTGGCGCGCCGACCAGTTGCGCGAGGAACTGGTCAAGAAAGCCGAAGCCCTGTTGCAGGCGCCCGAAGGCCAGCGCATCGGCGGCCGCAAGATGCAGGAAACCCTGCGCACCCTGCGCGAGCAGTGGAAGACCACCGACCAGGGCGGACAGTCCAACCACGCGCTGTGGAAGCGCTTTGACGCCGCCTGCACCGAGGCCCACAAGACGGTCGAGGTCTGGCTGACCCAGGTGCGCCAGCAGGCCGAGGCGCACAAGGCCCAGCGCCTGGCCATCATCGAAGAACTCAAGGCCTGGACCGCGGCCCACGCCCAGAACACCGACTGGAAAGCCCAGCTGCGCGAGCTGCACGCCTTCTCGGAGCGCTGGCGCGAAGCAGGCCACCTGAGCGAGAAGGCCTTTGCCGAACTGCAGCCGGTCTGGAAAACGACCATGCACGAGGCCCACACTGGCGTGGAAGCCGCGCAGACGCAAAGCGTGGCGCGCCGCCAGGCGCTGATCGAAGAGGCCGTGGCCCTGGGTGCCGCGCCGCAGTTGCGCATCGACGCCGTCAAGGCCCTGCAGCAGCGCTGGCAGGCCGAAGCCCACGCCGTGCCGCTGGAGCGCAAGCAGGAGCAGAAGCTGTGGGACGCGTTCCGCAAGCCCATCGACGAAGCCTTTGCCCGCAAGAGCACCGAGCGTGAAAAGGTGAGCCAGGCGCTGAACGCGCACGACCAGCGCGTGCTGGACGCGTCCAAGGCACTGGACGCCGCCACCGCCAGCGGTGATGCGGCGCAGATCCGCGCCGCCATGGCGGCGCTGGACGCCGCCCTGCGCGGCCAGGCCGAGGCTGTTGCCGCGCCTGCCGCCGCACCCGCCCCGGTGGCGCCGGCGGCCGAGGCTGCGGCTGAGCCATCGGCGGAAGCCGGCGCCGAGGCGGCAGAACCCGCTGCGGCGGACGAAGCCGCCGCTGCCGCACCGGCCAAACCGGTGGCACCGCCCAAGAAAATCGTGGCGGTGCGCGGCGACGACCGCCCCGGCATGAAGAAGGCCGAGCCGGCCGGGCGCGTCGATCGCCGTGGCCCGGGTGGCCGCGATGGGCGTGGAGACCGCGGTGGTTTTGGTGGCCGGGGAGGCAACCGCGATGGCCGCGACAACCGGGGGTTCGAGCGCGAGCCGCGTGAAGCGCGTGGCCCGCGCCTGGGCGATGCCGCCTTCCGCGCCCAGCGCAACGCCATCGAGCAGGCCGAAGCCGCGCTGCGCAAGCTGGCCGCGCAGGCCCATGGCGAGGTGCTGACCCAACTGATGAGCGCCTGGGAGCAGCGCGACGCGGCCCAGGTGCCGGCGGCGCAGGCGCTCGGCTCGCGTGTCAACGCCTCCGCACGCGGCGCTTGGACGCAGAGCCTGGCCGCTGCGGCCGCCGCCGTGCCCGCCGAAGCGTTGCTGCGCCTGGAGATGGCCGCCGAGGTGCCCACGCCGGCCGAACAGCTGGACGCGCGCCGCATGCTGCAACTGCAGCTGCTCACGCGCCGCCACGAAGCGCCGCCCACCGAAACCTGGGCGCAGGATGTGGCCCGTGTGCTGGCCGGCCCGTTCGACGCAGCCGCCGCGCGCCGCCTGCAGACCACGCTCAAGGTGCTGCTCAAAAAGTGACGTGAGCGCCGCGTCTTGCACGGCGCGGCCGGTTCAATGGTTGTCTAAGCGGCTGCCCTGAAGAACCCGTCGTACAGCGGCAGCAGCGCGGGCAGTTCCTGGCCGAACCGCTCGCGTTGCACGAAATAGGCTTCGCTGGTGACCGCGAAGAACTCGGCCGGGTGGGTGGCGGCGTAATCGTCCAGCCAGGGCGGTTCGCCGCCAAAGCGTTCGGCCATCGCCACCGCTTCCTTGAAGCCGGCATAGGCTTCTTGCATGGTCTGTCGCCAGTGCTGGCGCGCGGCGTCGGTGCCCAGTCCCAGAAAGCCTGGTGGCAGCGGCGGCGCTCCGTCGGGGTGTTGACCTGTGCCCATGCCGTGCATGTCCAGCTTGTGCGCGAACTCGTGGATGACCACGTTCTTGCCCAGCGGGGCCAGGTCAGCCGCGCGCGAGACCTCGTCCCAGCTGAGCATGACCGGTCCGCGGTCCATGGCTTCGCCGGCCAGCACCTCGCGGTAGCGGTGCACCACGCCCACGCCGTCGGTCACCTCGCGTTGGGCCACGGCGGCGCCGGGCTGCACCACGATGCCCACGAAGTCGCCGTACCAGTCCAGCCGCTGTGCGTCTTCCTGCGGCACGGCACCGCTGGCACGGCGCATGTGCAGCAGGGGCAGGCAGGCCTGGGCGGCGATGCTCAGCGCCATGCGGTCGGTGATGAGCAGACCATGGGCGCCGTGGAATTCTTTTTCCTGCAGGAAGTGGGCGCACAGCGTGCGCAGTCGGTCCTGTTCGTGGGTGGACAGCGCGGCCACGAAGGGCAGGGTGCGGGTCACGCCCTGCCACAGGCTGGTGTCGATGGGCGGGGCGCTGCGCCAGCGGCGGGGCAACCAGGTCTGTAGCGGGCGGAGCAGGGACAAGGCCATCAGCCGCACATGGTGGCGCTCAGGCGCTCTTCAATGGGCGGCGCTGCAGGCCCTTGGCGCTGATGCGCAGCACCTCGGCCCGGGGTGCCGGTGCGGCCAGGTCCCAGTCGCTGAGCACCACGCGGCGCATGCCGTCGCCCAGGTCGTGCTCGGCGGGGCGGTGGGTGTGGCCGTGGACCAGGGTCGTGGCGTCGGCGGCTCGCAGCCACAGGCGGGCCGCGGCGGCGTCCACATCGGCCCACAAACTGGGATCGTTGCCGCTGGCTTGTTTGCGGGCTTCGCTCTGGCGGCGCAGTTCGCGTGCGGTGCCCTCGCGCTGGGCCAGCGGTTGGGCCAGGAAGGCCTGTTGCCAGGCCGGGTCGCGCACCTGCGTACGAAAGCGCTGGTAGTCCGTGTCGGCCAAGCAGAGTTCGTCGCCGTGGCTGAACAGCCAGCGCTGGCCGGCAAAGTCGAGCGCGGTCGGGTCGTTCAGCGCCTGCATGCCGCAGGCATCCAGGCCAGCCGGGCCCAGCAGGAAGTCCCGGTTGCCGGCCATGAAGTAGGTGGGCGTGTCCTGCGCGTGTGTCCGCAAAGCCTGGGCGCAGGTGCGCCAGAACACGGCGTCAGGACCATCGCCCTGCAACGCGTCGTCGCCCACCCAGACCTCGAACAGATCGCCCAGGATGAGCAGGGCGTCGGCCCGCTCACTCACCGGCCGTGCCAGCCAGGTGCGCCAGGCCTCGAAGGTGGCGGGCTCGCCGGCCTGCAAATGCAGGTCCGAAATGCAATCGACCGCTTGCCAGTGCGCGGGGGCGCGCCACTGGGCGAAGCGGTCGGTCATGGCCGGAAGGGGTTGGACGATCAGAGCGCGACGGCCTTTTCGATGATCACGTCTTCCTTGGGCACGTCGTCGTGGAAGCCCTTGCGGCCGGTGGCCACACCTTCGATCTTCTTGACGATGTCGGTTCCGCCGGTGACCTTGCCGAACACGGCGTAGCCCCAGCCCTGAGCGCTGGGCGCGGTGTGGTTGAGGAAACCGTTGTTGGTGACGTTGATGAAGAACTGTGCCGTGGCCGAGTGCGGGTCGCTGGTGCGGGCCATGGCCACGGTGTAGTGGTCGTTCTTCAGGCCGTTGTTGGCCTCGTTGTTGATCGGCTTGTCGGTGGGCTTCTGGGTCATGCCGGGTTCGAAGCCGCCGCCCTGGATCATGAAGCCGGGAATGACGCGGTGGAACACCGTGTTGTTGTAGTGGCCCTTGTTGACGTAGGCCAGGAAGTTGGCGGTGGACAGCGGGGCTTTGTCAGCGTCGAGTTCGAGCGTGATGACGCCCATACCGGCGATGTGCAGTTCGACTTGGGGATTGGCCATGGTGTTATTTCTCCAGGGTGGCTTTGAGGATGGTGACGGTGTTCTTGGGCACGTCGGTGGGGAAGGGGCCCCCGGGGCCGGTGGGCACTTCCTTGATCTTGTTGACCACGTCCATGCCGGTGATCACTTTGCCGAAGACGGTGTAGCCGAACAGCTGACCGGCGCCCAGCAGGCGGGCGCGGGGCACATTTTCGTAGACCTGACCGCCGTATTCAAAGCGTGGCACCGGGTCGCCCGGGGGAATGGGCGTGGGGTCGAGGAAGGCGTTGTCCTTGACGTTGATGAAGAACTGCGCCGTGGCCGACTGCGGGTCGTTGGTGCGGGCCATGGCGAGCGTGCCCACGGTGTTGCGGGGGCCACCTTTCTGGATGGCGGCCTGGCCTTCGTGGGGCACCGGAGCGCGTGTGGGCTTTTCCTGGAACTTGGCATCAAAGCCACCGCCCTGGATCATGAAGTTGCCGATCACGCGGTGGAACACCGTGCCGTCGTAGTGCTTGTCGCGCACGTACTGCAGGAAGTTTTCGACCGTCTTGGGCGCCTTGTCGGGGTAGAGCTCCAGCACGATGTCGCCCATGGACGTGTTCAGCCGCACCTTGGGGTTGCTCTGGGCCAGCACAGGGGCGGCGACCAGGCTCAAAGCGCCGAAGGCCGCGGCCAGCAGCAGGCCGGTGCGGCGGCGCAGGGGAGACTTCATCACGGGGTTCCTTCGAAAAAGATTTTCCACTGGTCGTTTTCACGGGCCCAGTACTGGCGCTTGGTGGTGCCGCGGGCCTGGCCAGCCGCCAGCTCACCGAAGGTCACGACCATGGTGTCCTGGCTGTCGCGCCACTGCAGCAGCGACAAGTCCTTGAGTTCCAGCCCGCGCTGACCATTGGCTGCGCGCACTTCGCTTTCCACCTTGGGCCACCACTGGGCCAGGTCGCGGCCCTGGTTCTGGAAGCGGCCGGAGTAGAAGCCTTTGAGCTTGTGCAGGTCGCCTTGGCCTTTGGTGTCGCGCCAGGCCTGCAGCGTGGCTTCGAACTGGCGGCGTTCGGTGTCCAGTACCTCCGGGCGCACCCAGTGCAACTCGGGTGCGATCACCACCGGCGTGGTCCGGATCTGCACCGTGGACAGCAGGCGTTCCAGATCGGGGTTGGACAGCACGACACAGCCGTCGGAGGCCTGCGGCGCACGCACGAACTGTTCGCGTGGCGTGCCGTGCAGCCAGATGCCGCTGCCGGTCTTGCCACGCTGCACGTCCAGCGGATTGGGATAGTTGATGGGCAGTGCGCCCACGCCGTAGAGGTCGGGCAGGCTGTCGGGGTTGAGACTGCTGGTGATGTAGTACACGCCCAGTGGCGTGCGCTTGTCGCCTTCGAGTTGCTTTTCAGTCCCCTGCTGGCCGACCGAGATGTAGTAGTCACCGATCAGCTTCAGTTGGGGTGCGCGTGCCAGTTTGCCGTCGCTGGCGGTGGGTGTCTGGTTCTCGAACAGGTACAGGCGCGAGCGCGAGGCGTCCACGGCGATGGCGTGGCGGCTTTGCGAGGACAGGGTCAGGAACTGTGTGGGCACGCTGCCTTCGGGTGGGCGCTCGGTGAGCGCGCGCAGGCGGCGGCGCGACTCTTCGCGCAACACGTTCAGCTGATCCAGCGCCGCGCGGGCCTTGGTGTCCGGTACGTCGCCGATCTGCGTCACCGGGCGCACCTGCAGGCTGAGCAGATCGCCATGCACCAGTTGGGCGAGCTGGAAGTTGGGGTGGTCGCGCACCAGCGCGTCGGCCTGTGCCAATGCCTGGCGCTGCTCGCCCTGGCTGATGAGGCGGTAGATGTCGATCAACCGCGCTTCTGCACGGCCCATTTTGGGCGCCACCTCTTTGAGCGCGTCATCCGACAGTGGGCGTGCCTGCAGTCCGGTGGACGCGGGCGTGGCTGTCAGGCCCTGGGCGGCGTCTTGCACCTTGGCCAGTGCACTGTCCAGCAAGGACGTGGGAGGCGCAGCCGCCGCGGACGTTGAGGCCTGCGCGGGCGACCCCAGTTGCACCTGTTCCAGTGCGACGCCGGAGTGGTCCTCGCGCGCGACACAGGAACTGAACAGCAGGGCCAGCAGCCCCACCGACACCAGCGCGCCCAGCCCGGCCAGGGAGCGCTTCCAGGTCCGCGAGACCGGGCTCGGGAAAGCCGCGGGGAGACTGGCGTGCCCCCGCTGAAAAGTCCGCCAACCGGCCATCAGGAGCCCGTGGATTCGCGCAGGATGAGCCAGCGGTTGCCGCTCTTGACCAGGTCCAGCGTCTTGCGGCTGGTCACGTTCAGGTTGTCCGAACTGTAGGCCTGGCGGAACTTGACCGAGGCGCGGTCACCGTTGACCGTCACGTTGAGGTCGCTGATGTCCACGCCGATGCGCGTGCGCGGCACGATGCGCGCCTTGCGGTCGGCCTCCCAGTCCTTGCGCGACTGGCCGCCCGGGGGCGTGAAGTTGGGCGCATACGCACCCAGGTAGCCTTGCATGTTCTTGCTCGCCCAGGCCTTGGCCCATGCCTGCACGGCGGCCTGAACATCCTCGTGTGCGGCGCCCGATGCTGGTGCTTGTGCGGGCGGGGTGGCCGGTGCGGTCGCGGTGACCGGCTTGGTGCTGGCCACTGGCGTGGTGGCCGGTGCGGTGACCGCAGCCACCGTGGCCGGGCGCACGCCCTTGGCGTCTGCCGCGAACAGGTTGCGGATCAGGCTGAGTTTGGGCGCCACGGCGGCGTTGCCCGCGTCCAGTTGCAGGGCCTTGCTGTAGGCCTGGCTGGCGAGCTTGGCGTACACGTCGCCCAGGTTTTCGTGGGCGGTGGCGTAGCTGGGGTTGGTGCGGATCGCCATTTCCAGCGCGGCGCGCGCCTTGTCAAACTGGCTCTGGCCGGCGTAGAGCACCGCGAGGTTGTTGTAGGGCTCGGGCAACTCGGGAAAATCTTCCGTGAGCTTGGTGAAGGTGGTGATCGCGTCGGTCGGCTTGCCGGTTTCGGTCTGGATCACGCCCTTGAGGAAGCGCATCTGCGGGTCGCGCGGCTTGCCGGCCAGGTACTGGTCGGCCTTGGTCAGGGCTTCGCTCATCTGGCCCGCGCGCATCAGGCGGTTGACCTCGGCGTAGTCCTCGGTCTGGGCCATGGCCAGCGGCGCGCACAGGGCGGCCGACACCGCCACCGACACGGCCAGCAGGCGCAGCGGAGCGGACAGGAAGGACGTAGATTTCACGGTTTGGAGCATGGGACCTCGGGTGGCGAAGGCGGCTGGGGTTGGCCCGCTCTCAGAGCGGTAGCGGGGGCCTGAACGCCCGGTGGCGCGCAGGCGTGAGCCGCTGGGCTGGCTATACTGGCGCATTGTATCTGAGGGTGTAAGTCCAATGGATGCCCCGGCGTGCTGGGTGGCGTCGCGTGGCGCCCCTCTTGTCGGGCCAATCCCTGCCGTGTGGCACGCCCTGTGCCGACCCCACCCGCCCGACCGCCTACCCCGCGTTTCACTTTCCGCTGGCTCGATGCCCGGACACCCCGTTTCCCATGACCCTGAGCATTTACAACACCCTGTCCCGCCGCCCAGAGCCGTTTGAGCCGATTGAGCCCGGCCATGTGCGCATGTACGTGTGCGGCATGACGGTCTACGACCTGTGCCACCTCGGCCACGCGCGGTCCATGCTGGCGTTTGACGTGGTGCAGCGCTGGCTCAAGGCCAGTGGCTACCGCGTGACCTATGTGCGCAACGTCACCGACATCGAGGACAAGATCATCACCCGCGCGGTGAAAAACGGCGAAACCATCAAGCAGCTGACCGACCGCATGATCGACGCCCTGCACCAGGACGCCGACGCGCTGGGCATCGAACGGCCGACGCACGAACCGCGCGCCACCGACTACGTGCCGCAGATGCTGGACATCGTGCGGCAGCTCGAAGACAAAGGCCTGGCCTACCGCAGCGCCAACGGCGACGTGAACTACGCGGTGCGCAAGTTTGCGGGCTACGGCAAGCTCTCGGGCAAGTCGCTGGACGACCTGCGCGCGGGCGAGCGTGTGGCGGTGGACGATGGCAAGCAGGACCCGCTGGACTTCGTGTTGTGGAAATCCGCCAAGGCCGACGAACCCGCTGAAGCTCAGTGGGACAGCGCCTACGGCAAGGGCCGCCCGGGTTGGCACATCGAATGTTCGGCCATGAGCTGCGAGATGCTGGGCGAGAGCTTCGACATCCACGGCGGCGGCGCCGATTTGCAGTTCCCGCACCACGAGAACGAAATCGCGCAGAGCGAAGGCGCGACTGGCCATCCCCTGGCGCGCTTCTGGATGCACAACGGCTTTGTTCGCGTGGACAACGAAAAGATGTCCAAGAGTCTGGGCAACTTTTTCACCATCCGCGAGGTGCTGGAGCAGTACGACGCCGAGACGGTGCGCTTCTTCGTGTTGCGCGCCCACTACCGCAGCGCATTGAACTACAGCGACGCGCACCTGGACGACGCGCGCGCCGCGCTCAAGCGCCTGTACACCGCGCTGGCTGCGGTGAAGGCCCAGGTGCCGGCCGCCATCGACTGGTCGTCGCCGTTCGCGGCGCGCTTCAAGGCAGCGATGGACGACGACTTTGGCACGCCCGAAGCCGTGGCGGTGCTGTTTGACCTGGCCAGTGAAGTCAACCGCACCCGTGACGCGGCGACGGCGGGTCTGCTGCAGGCCCTGGGCGGCGTGCTGGGGTTGTTGCAGCAGGATCCGCAGGCTTACCTCCAGGCGGGCGGGGTGGGGCACGGTCTGGACGAGGAGGTGATTGCGCAGCAGATCGCCGACCGTGCAGCGGCCAAGTCGGCGAAGAACTTTGCCGAAGCCGACCGCATCCGCCAGGCGTTGCTGGCCCATGGCATCGTGCTCAAGGACGGCCCGGCCGGCACGACCTGGGAGCGCACCTGATGGTCACCTCCGTCTTGCCCGACGTGGGTGCTGACGCACCCGATTACTGGCAGGAGGCCTGCCGCCACCTGATCAAGCGCGACCGCGTGATGAAAAAACTCATCCCGCAGCACCCGGGCGTGAGCCTGCAGTCGCGCGGTGATGCCTTCGTCACGCTGGCGCGCAGCATCGTCGGCCAGCAGATCTCGGTCAAGGCGGCGCAGTCGGTGTGGGAGCGGTTCGAGCAGTTGCCACGCAAGATGACGCCGGCCTACGTGCTCAAGCTCAAGGTGGACGACATGCGCGCCGCCGGCCTGTCGGCCCGCAAGGTCGAGTACCTGGTCGATCTGGCGCTGCACTTCGCCAACGACCAGGTGCACGTGAGCAAGTGGGCCGAGATGGACGACGAGGCCATCATCGCCGAGCTGGTGGCCATCCGCGGCATCGGCCGCTGGACCGCCGAGATGTTCCTCATCTTCCACCTGATGCGGCCGAACGTGCTGCCGCTGGACGACGTCGGTCTCCAGAACGGCATCAGCCGCGCTTACTTTTCAGGTGAGCCGGTCAGCCGCAGCGAAATCCGCGAAGTGGCGGCTTCATGGGCGCCGTTCTGCAGTGTCGCCACTTGGTATATTTGGCGCTCACTGGACCCGCTGCCGGTCAGTTACTGAGCCCTTCGGGGCTTTCGCGTTTCCGGACGTCGTTCACACCAAGACCAAAGGAGTCACACCTTGGCCAAAAAGAATTTCCTCGACTTCGAGCAGCCGATTGCCGAACTCGAAAGCAAGATCGAAGAACTCCGTTATGTGCAGACCGAATCGGCGGTCGACATTTCGGAAGAGATCGAACAGCTGGCCGGCAAAAGCCTGCAGCTGACCAAAGACATCTACAGCAACCTCACGCCCTGGCAGATCACCAAGATCGCACGCCACCAGGACCGGCCTTACACGCTGGACTACGTGAATGCCATCTTCACGCACTTCCAGGAGTTGCACGGCGACCGCCACTTCTCGGACGACCTGTCCATCGTCGGCGGCCTGGCCCGCTTCAATGGCCAGCCCTGCATGGTGCTGGGCCACCAGAAGGGCCGCGACACCAAGGAGCGGGGTCTGCGCAACTTCGGCATGACCAAGCCGGAGGGCTACCGCAAGGCGCTGCGCCTGATGAAGCTGGCCGAGAAGTTCAAGCTGCCCGTGTTCACCTTCGTCGACACGCCCGGTGCCTATCCCGGCATCGACGCTGAAGAGCGCGGCCAGTCCGAAGCCATCGGGCGCAACATTTTCGAGATGGCACAGCTGGAAGTGCCCATCATCTCCACCATCATCGGGGAGGGCGGTTCGGGTGGCGCACTGGCCATCAGCGTGGCCGACCAGGTGCTGATGCTGCAGTACTCGGTGTACTCGGTGATCAGTCCCGAAGGCTGTGCCTCCATCCTCTGGAAGACCAGCGAACGCGCCAGCGATGCGGCCGATGCGCTGGGCATCACCGCGCACCGCCTCAAGGCCCTGGGCCTAGTCGACAAGATCGTCAACGAGCCGGTCGGAGGCGCCCACCGCGACCACGGCCAGATGGCCGCCTTCCTCAAGCGCGCGCTCAACGACGCCTGGCGCCAGGTGGCCGACCTCAAGGTCAAGGAACTGCTGGACCGCCGCTACGCACGCCTGGACAGCTACGGCCGCTTCACCGACACCAAGGCCGACGGCAAGCCGGAAAAGCGCTGAAGTGAACACCCCCGCGCCCGCGCCCAACCCCTGCGGGCCGGCGCTGGCGCAATGGCTGGCGCGCGGGCCTTTGCCCGATGGTGCCCTGGTGGCGGTGGCCTACAGTGCCGGCGCCGATTCGACCGCCTTGCTGCTGGCCGCGCACGACCGCTGGCCCGACAGTGTGACCGCCTTGCACGTGCACCACGGCTTGCAGGCTGCAGCCGACCGCTTTGAAGCCACGGCGCGGTCGGTTTGCGATGGCCTCGGCATTCCCCTGCGGGTGGCGCATGTCCGTGCCGCTCCCGCGCCGGGGCAGAGCCCTGAAGACGCTGCGCGCACCCACCGCTACGCGGCACTGGCCGATCTGGCCCAGGCGGCGGGCGCCCGCATCGTGCTGCTGGCCCAGCACGCCGACGACCAAGCCGAAACGGTGTTGCTCGCGCTCAGCCGCGGCGCCGGGCTGCCGGGGCTGGCGGCGATGCCCGAACGGTTTCAGCGGCACGGCATGGGTTTTGGGCGCCCGTTGTTGGACGTCCCGGCCAGCGCCCTGCGGGAATGGGTGCAGGGCAGCGCCCTGGCGTTTGTCGACGACCCCAGCAACACCGACACCCGTTTCACACGCAACCGCATCCGCGCGCAGTTGGTGCCCGCCTGGCAGACCTGTTTTCCAGGCTTCAGGCCGATGCTGGCGCGCAGCGCGCGGCACGCCGCCCAGGCGCAGGGCCTGCTGGACGATCTGGCGCGCATCGACCTGGCCGCCGTCGGCGATCCGCCCGCCATCGCCGCGCTGCAAGCCCTGGGCCGCGAACGCCAGGCCAACGTCTTGCGTCACTGGTTGCGCGCGCAGTGGGGCGTGCTGCCCAGCGAAGCGCAGATGAGCCAGTTGCTCGATCAAGTGGCCGCCTGTCGCACCCGGGGCCACCGAATCGAACTCAAGGTGGCCGATGGCACGCTGCGTCGCGAAGGCGCCTGCCTGGCTTTCAGTCGGCCACCCCAGGCCGCGTCGATATAATCCCAAGGCTTTGCCGGGCGTGCTCGGCGACTTCGCCAGTCCCCACGGACGGCCCTCGTGCGGCGCCTCTGTCGCATGGTCATTCCAACGATCTACAACCCGATCCAACCCGATGGCTTTGATTGTTCACAAGTACGGCGGCACCTCCATGGGGTCGACCGAGCGCATCCGCAACGTGGCCCGGCGCGTGGCCAAGTGGCACAAGGCCGGCCACCAGATGGTGGTGGTGCCCAGCGCCATGAGCGGCGAGACCAACCGCCTGCTGGCCCTGGCCAAGGAACTGCAGCCCGCCACCCAGGGTCAGGCCTACGGCCGCGAGCTGGACATGCTGGCTTCCACCGGTGAGCAAGCCTCGTCGGCCCTGCTGGCCATCGCCCTGCAGGCCGAAGGTATCGACGCCGTCAGCTACGCCGGCTGGCAGGTGCCCATCAAGACCAACGACGCCTACACCAAGGCCCGTATCGAGTCGATTGACGACGCCCGCGTGCGCGCCGACCTGGCCGCGGGCAAGGTGGTCATCGTCACCGGCTTTCAGGGTGTCGATCCGAACGGCAACATCACCACGCTCGGCCGTGGCGGCAGCGACACATCTGCCGTGGCCGTGGCCGCCGCCATGAAGGCCGCCGAATGCCTGATCTACACCGACGTGGACGGTGTCTACACGACCGATCCGCGCGTGGTGCCTGAAGCCAAGCGCCTGGAGCGCGTGAGCTTTGAAGAGATGCTGGAAATGGCCAGCATGGGCTCCAAGGTGCTGCAGATCCGCTCGGTGGAATTCGCCGGCAAGTACAAGGTGCCCCTGCGCGTGCTGTCCAGCTTCACGCCCTGGGACATCGACCTGAACGAAGAAGCCAGCTCTGGCACCCTGATCACTTTTGAGGAAGACGAAGATATGGAACGAGCCGTTGTTTCCGGCATTGCCTTCAACCGTGACGAAGCGAAGGTGTCCGTGCTGGGCGTGCCCGACAAGCCGGGTATCGCCTACCAGATCCTGGGCGCCGTGGCCGGTGCCAACGTCGAGGTGGATGTGATCATCCAGAACCTGAGCAAGGACGGCAAGACCGACTTCAGCTTCACGGTACACCGCAACGACTTCCAGAAGACGCTGGACCTGCTCAAGGGCCAGGTGCTGCCGGCGCTGGGTGCGGCTGACGTGGTGGGTGACAACCGCATCTGCAAGGTGTCCATCGTCGGCATCGGCATGCGCAGCCACGTGGGTGTGGCCAGCCGCATGTTCAAGTGCCTGAGCGACGAGGGCATCAACATCCAGATGATCTCCACCTCCGAAATCAAGACCTCGGTCGTGATCGACGAGAAGTACATGGAGCTGGCCGTGCGCGCGCTGCACCGCGAGTTCGACCTGGACCAGACCGCCGACACCATCAGCAAGTGATGCGGCGATGCCTCACGCGCCAAAAACAGACACGACTTGAGGCATAATGCGAGGCTCAGGAGTGATGACCGAGTGGCCGAAGGTGCTCCCCTGCTAAGGGAGTATGGGGTGTAGAGCCTCATCGAGGGTTCGAATCCCTCTCACTCCGCCAGTAAGACAAGGCTCCCACGCAAGTGGGAGCCTTTTGTCTTTCTGGGCCCAGCGTTTTCGCGGGTTTGCAGGCAGTGGCTGATTCTCTGGGGGCTCTCCACTGGCGCTACTTTCGGCGCATGCCCCGAAGCATTCTCAAACAGCCGTTTTTGGCGGTGTGGCTTTTGAGGGATCTGCTGGCTTGAGGGCTCGCAATTTGCCTTTAAGCAGTTGCCTCGTTGACCTGGATCACGGCTCAACTCGAAGAACGCTGAGCTTTGAGTGCGAGGACGGGCATTTTGCGCCGTAAGGAACCGGTCGCCTTCAATCTACGTTTTCACTGTGATTGTCAAAAAGCCGACGTTCGGCGCGGCGGACGGTTCGAGCCATCGACGTAAATACATCACAAACAAAGCAGGTTGCTTGGAGCCCCTGCGGCATGTTTCGCATGTCTAATTTCTGTTGCGTTGTGAAGGCGAGTTGCCCCGATTCAAAAATCTGCCCGGTTGAAGTCCCCTTGAAAACCTGAACCAGCCGGAAGTAGAGAATTCCCCCAGACGGAGTCTCTACATGAAGAAATCCAGATTCAGCGAAGCACAGATAGTCGGCATCCTCAAGGAGGTCGAGATGGGAGCCAAGGTCGGCGAGACGTGCAGGAAGCACGGCATCAGCGAGCCGACGTACTACAAGTGGAAGAGCCTGTTCTCCGGCATGACGGTCTCGCACCTGGCGCAGCTTCGCCAACTGCAGGACGAGAACGCCAAGCTCAAACGCATGTACGCCGACCTGGCGCTGATGCACCACGCTCTGAAGGACGTCGTTGACCGAAAGCTCTGACCCCGGAGCGTCGCGAGATGGTCGTTCAAGCCCTCATGGACGAGCACGGCATGAGCGAGCGCCGAGCCAGCCAGGCCAGCGGCATCGCCCGCTCCACACTGCGCTACCGACCCATTGCACGCGACGACTCCGGGGTCATCAGCTTCATTCAGGCCTACATGGCACTGAACCCGCGCCACGGCTTCGGGCTTCTGTACGACAGTGC
>NZ_JBPCSJ010000460.1:0-3483 GCF_051007235.1 Hydrogenophaga sp.
CGCGAGGACCGCGACACCCTGCGTGCGCAACTGCCCGAGGTGCTGGCCTGGGCCGAGGCGGCGGTGGACCTGGCGAAGCGCCTGCACACCGGTTTGCCGCCCGCGTACGCGCACTTCGGTGAAACGCCCGCGGCCATGATGTCGCTCATCGGCCCCGGCGGCGCGATGGAGCTGTACGACGGCGCGCTGCGCCTGCGCGAGGCGGACGGCCGCGTCGCGGTGGACGGCTTCGAGGACCAGCGTTACCGCGAGCTGATCGACGAGGCGGTCAAGCCCTGGACCTACATGAAGTTCCCCTACCGCCGCGCGCTCGGGCCCGAGGCTGGCTGGTACCGCGTCGGGCCGCTGGCGCGGCTGCAGAACTGCGACGTCATCCCCACGCCCCGCGCCGAAGCGCGGCGCCAGGCCTTTGTGGTCGCGCACGGCGGCCGGCCGGTGCACGCGGTGCTGGCCACGCACTGGGCGCGCATGATCGAGCTGCTGCACGGCGTGGAGGTGATTGCGCAGCTGCTGGACGACCCCGCCATCCTGGGCGGCCCGCTGCAGGCCACGGGCGAGCGCCAGCGCAGCGGCGCCGGCATCATCGAGGCGCCGCGCGGCACGCTGATCCACGAGTACGAAGTGGGCGACGACGACCTGGTGACAAGCTGCAACCTCATCGTCTCGACCACCCACAACAACCAGGCCATGAACGAGGCGGTGCGTTCGGTCGCGCTGCAGTACCTGGACGGCCAGACCATCACCGAGCCGCTGCTCAACCACATCGAGGTCGCCATCCGCGCCTACGACCCCTGCCTGTCGTGCGCGACGCACGCGCTGGGCCAGATGCCGCTGTCGGTGACGCTGCGCGACGCGCACGGCGATGTGCTGGACCACGTGCTGCGCTCGTCCACCGGCGAGACGCAGCGCGGCGCCACGCCGCACCCGATGGAGCGTGCGCAATGAGCACGAAGGTGGCGCCGCTGCTGGTGCTGGCCTGGGGCAACCCCAGCCGGGGCGACGACGCGCTCGGGCCGCTGCTGGCCGAGCGTTTGCTGGCCCATGCAGGAGCACCGTCGCTGGTCGGTCGCGTCGAGGTGCTGACCGACTTCCAGCTGCAGGTGGAACACGCGCTGGACCTGGTGGGCCGCGAGCGCATCCTGTTCGTTGACGCGGCGCTGGACCTCGCCGAACCGTTCACCGTGCGCCCGTTGCAAGCCGCGCGCGGCGGTGGCATTGGCAGCCACGCGCTCGCACCCGAGGCGGTGCTGCAGGTGTACGAAGACCTGCACGGCCAGCCGGCACCACCCGCGACCCTGCTGGGCATCCGCGCCAAGGCCTTCGGGCTGGGCACCGCCCCCAGCGCCGATGCGCTGGCCGATCTGGAACAGGCCATCGCCTGGGCGCGCGGCTGGTTGGCTGGCGAGCCCGTCACCGTGGAGCTACTGACATGAAACAACCCCCACGCTCACTTCGTTCGCTGCCCCCCGAGGGGGTGCGTCAGTGGCTTCGGGCGGCCGGGCGCCACTGACATGAACGTCCTCTGGCTGCAATCCGGCGGCTGCGGCGGCTGCAGCATGTCGCTGCTGTGCGCCGACACCACCGACTTCCAGGGGCATCTGCGCGACGCGGGTATTGAGCTGCTCTGGCACCCCTCGCTCTCGCTGGCCAGTGGTGAAGACGTGCTGAACCTGTTGCGTTCGGTCATCGACGGCACCACGAAACTCGACGCGCTGTGCGTCGAAGGCTCGCTCCTGCGGGGTCCGAACGGCACCGGGCGCTTCCACATGCTGGCCGGCACCGGCCTGCCCATGATCCACTGGGTGCGCGAACTGGCCGCGAAAGCGAAACACGTGCTGGCGATCGGCAGCTGCGCCGCCTGGGGCGGTATCACGGCCGGTGGCGACAACCCCACCGACGCCTGCGGCCTGCAGTACGAGGACGACCGACTCGGCGGCCTGCTGGGCGCCGATTTCCGCAGCGCCAGTGGCCTGCCGGTCATCAACGTCGCCGGCTGCCCGACGCACCCGAGCTGGGTGATCGACACGCTGATGGCGCTGGCCGCCAATGCCTTCACCGAAGACGACCTGGACTCGCTGGCCCGCCCGCGCTTTTATGCCGATCAGCTGGTGCACCACGGCTGCTCGCGCAACGAGTACTACGAGTTCAAGGCCAGCGCCGAAAAGCCGTCCGACCTGGGCTGCATGATGGAGCACATGGGCTGCAAGGGCACGCAGGTGCACGCCGACTGCAACATCCGGCCCTGGAACGGCGACGGCAGCTGCACCCGCGGCGGCTACGCCTGCATCGCCTGCACAGAGCCGGGTTTCCAGGAACCGGGCCACCCCTTCCACCAGACGCCCAAGATCGCCGGCATCCCGGTCGGCCTGCCCACCGACATGCCCAAGGCCTGGTTCGTCGCGCTGGCCTCACTGTCCAAGAGCGCGACGCCCAAGCGGGTGAAGCACAACGCGGTGGCGGACCACCTGGTGGAGAAGCCCGCGATCCGCAGGACCCGATTGAAATGACGACCCGTCTGCTTGTTGGCCCGTTCAACCGCGTCGAAGGTGATCTTGAAGTCGCGCTGGAGATCGAGGGCGATCGCGTGCGTTCGGCACAGGTCAACGCCACCATGTACCGCGGCTTCGAGCAGATCCTGCAGGGCAAGGCGCCGCACGACGCGCTGGTCTACGTGCCGCGCATCTGCGGCATCTGCTCGGTCTCGCAGTCGGTGGCGTCGGCCCGTGCGCTGGCCGATCTGGGCGGTATCACCCTGCCGCCCAACGGCCAGCACGCGACCAACCTGATCCTGGCGACCGAGAACCTCGCCGACCACCTGACGCACTTCTACCTGTTCTTCATGCCGGACTTTGTGCGCCCGGTCTACGCCGGCCAGCCCTGGCACGCCGAGGCGCTGCGCCGCTTCGCGCCCGACGGTGGCGAGCAGGTGCGCGCGGCCACGGCGGCGCGCCAGCGCTGGCTCACGCTGCTGGGCACGCTGGGCGGCAAGTGGCCGCACACGCAGTCGGTCGAACCCGGTGGCTCCACCCGCCCCATCGACGCGGCCGAGCGCGTGCGCCTGCTGGCCAAGCTACGCGAGTTCCGCGCCTTCCTGGAACGCCACCTGATCGGCGATGCACTCGAAGCCTTCACCGCGCTGGACAGCATCGACGCGCTCTGGGCCTGGCACGCGCAGGCGCCCCTGAGCGGTGATCTGCGCTTCTTCCTCACGCTGGTGCAGGACCTGGGTTTGCAGACCCTGGGCCCCGGCCCGGGCCGTTACCTCAGCTTTGGTGCCTATGCCCAGCCCGCCGGAGGCACCGCACTGGCGTCGGGCCTGTGGCGCGGTCACGCGCAACGGCTGGACGCGCTGGACGCCCACGCCATCACCGAAGACGCCACCCACGCCTGGCTGGCGCAGCCGCGCGAGCCGCTGCACCCGCTGCACGGCGTCACCCGGCCCGAGCCCGACAAGGCCGGTGCCTACACCTGGAACAAGGCGCC
>NZ_JBPCSJ010000461.1:0-3730 GCF_051007235.1 Hydrogenophaga sp.
GGGCGTCGCGCTGATGGCCACCAACCTCGACTTCTTCCGCAATGCCATGACTCAAGCCCCCAGCAACCACAGCAGCATCGAGTTCGGCGCCAACATCGGCATGAACCTCAAGGCGCTCAAGCTGCTGCACCCCGGCATCGACGCGCACGCCATCGAGATCAACGCCGAAGCGGCCAAGCAGTTGGGCAACGTGATCCCGCCAGCGAACGTCCACAACACGTCCATCCTGGACTTCACCCCGGCCCGCCAGTGGGACCTGACGCTCATCAAGGGCGTGCTCATCCACATCAACCCCGAGGTGCTGCCCCAGGTGTACGACAAGCTGTTCGCCGCCTGCAGCCGTTACCTGATGGTGGCGGAGTACTACAACCCGGCGCCGGTGGCCATTCCCTACCGCGGCCACAGCGACCGCCTGTTCAAGCGCGACTTTGCCGGCGAGATCATGGACCGCCACCCGCAACTGCAGCTGGTGGACTACGGCTTCGCCTACCGCCGCGACCCCAACTTCCCGCAGGACGACATCACCTGGTTCCTGATGGAAAAGCGCTGAGCCCTTTTCAAGAGACACGACCATGCTGACCTACTGCAAACGCTGCGTGATGCCGGACACCAAGCCGGACCTGCACCTGGACGAACACGGCATCTGCAACGCCTGCCGCAGCTACGAGGCGCGCAAGGCCGTCGACTGGGACGCGCGCTACCAGGACCTGCTGAAGGTGCTGGAGAAGTACCGCCGCCCGGACGGCAGCCACTGGGACTGCATCGTGCCGGTCAGCGGCGGCAAGGACAGCACCTACCAGGTGGTGCGCATGCTGCAGCTGGGCCTGAATCCACTGTGCGTGACCTCGTCCACCTGCGACCTCTCGCCGCTGGGCCGCGCCAACATCGAGAACCTCAAGCGCCTGGGCGTGGACCACATGGAGTTCTCGCCCAACCCGCTGGTGCGCGCCAAGCTCAACCGCGTGGGCCTCACGCAGGTGGGTGATATCTCCTGGCCCGAACACGTGGGCATCTTCACCATTCCCGTGCGCGCCGCGGTGCAGTTCAACGTGCCGCTGATCGTCTGGGGCGAGAACTCGCAAAACGAGTACGGTGGCCCGGCCGCGGCGGCCGAGAACAACGTGCTCAACCGCCGCTGGCTCGAAGAGTTCGGCGGCCTGCTGGGCATGCGGGTGTCCGACCTGATCGGCCAGGAAGGCATCGAGGCCAAGCACCTGATCCCCTACACCTACCCCACCGACGAAGAGCTGCAGCGCGTGGGCGTGACCGGCCTGTTCCTGGGCCACTACCTCCCGTGGGACGGCCTGTCCAACACGCTCATCGCTTCGGCCAACGGCTTCCAGAGCTACCACAAGGTGGTCGAAGGCTCGATGGTCAACTACGAGAACCTGGACAACCACCAGACCGGCATCCACGACTACTTCAAGTTCCTGAAGTTCGGCTTCGGCCGCGCCACCGACCTGGCCTGCCTGCACATCCGCCGCGGGCGGCTGACACGCCAGGATGGGCTGGAAGCCGTCAAGCGCCTGGACGGCCTGTTTCCCTGGGAGTACCTGGGCAAGCCGATCAAAGAGATCCTGCGGCCGCTGGGAATGACCGAAGACGAGTTCATCCGCGTCTGCGACAAGTTCACCAACAAGAAGATCTTCAAGCGCGACGTCAGCGGGGCCTTGCTGAAAGACCGCGACGGGAACCTGACCAAGATCAATTACGACAACGTCTGATCTCATGAAAGTCGGTGTCATCGACTACGGCGTGGGCAACCTCGGCTCGGTGCTGCGGGCTCTGGAAGAGCTGCGCGTGGCGCCGGTGCTGGTCAACCGCGCGGCCGACATGCACGCCACCGACTGCCTGATCCTGCCCGGCGTGGGCAACTTCGCCGACTGCGCGCGCCTGCTCGACGAGGGTGGCTGGACCACCGCCCTGCGCGACGAGGTGCTGGGCTACAAACGGCCACTGCTGGGTGTGTGCGTGGGCATGCAGCTGCTGGCCGACAGCAGCACCGAAGGAGCGACCGAAGGTCAGGACACGCCGGGCCTGGGCTTCATTCCCGGCCAGGTGCGGCACCTGCGCAGCTTCGGCTGCACCTTGCGCGTGCCGCACGTGGGCTGGAACGGCATCACCCGCACCCGCAGCGATGACCACCTGCTGGCCGGCATGCCCGATGGCACCGACTTCTACTTCGTGCACAGCTACGCCTTCATGCCACAGGACCCGTCCGACGTGCTGGCCACCACCGACTACGGCGTACCGGTCACGGCCGCGGTGCGGCGCGGCCATGTATGGGGCACGCAGTTCCACCCGGAAAAGAGCTCGCGCGCGGGCTTCAGGCTGCTGAAGAACTTCATCGAAGGCCCGGCATGCTGAAGGTGCGCGTCATCCCCACCCTGCTGTGGAAGCAGTTCGGCCTGGTCAAGGGCGTGGGCTTCGACAGCTGGCGCCGCGTCGGCCCGGTGCTGCCGGCGGTCAAGGTCTACAACCAGCGCGAGGTCGACGAACTGGTGCTGGTGGACATCGTGGCCCACCAGGGCAACGACGATCCGGACTTCGAATCCATCGACGAGTTCGGGCAGGACTGTTTCGTGCCGCTCACCGTGGGCGGCGGCATCACCCGCATCGAACAGGTGCAGCGCCTGCTGCGCGCGGGCGCCGACAAGGTCGCCGTCAACACCGCCGCGTACGCGCGGCCCGAGTTGGTCGGCGAGATCGCCCGTCGCCACGGCGCGCAGTGCGTGGTCGCCAGCATCGACGTACGCGCGCAGGACGGCGACTGGGCGTGCTACAGCCACGCTGGCCAGATCGCCACGGGCCGCGAGGTCGTGGCCTGGGCGCGCGAGCTGGAAGACCGCGGCGCGGGCGAGATCCTGATCACCTCCATCGAGCGCGACGGCACCATGCAGGGCTACGACCTGCCGCTGGTCGAGGCCGTGGTGCGCGCGGTGAAGATCCCGGTCATCGCTTCGGGCGGCGCTGGGCATTACCAGCACATGGTCGATGCGGTGACGCAGGCCGGCGCGTCGGCTGTGGCTGCCGCGAGCATCTTCCACTTCACCGAACAGACCCCCGCGGGCGCCAAAGCAGCCCTCGCCGCGGCCGGCGTGCCGGTGCGCCAGGCCTTCAGATGACCCCCCCGCGCCGGTTCGCGTCACCCCCCCAGGGGGGCGGCACTGGCCGTCCGGCAGAGCCGGCCCGGCGGTGCCTCTGGTCGCAGTCACTCAGAGCGTTGCGGGTCGCGCTCGGCGCTGCAGAGCGAACAACGTGAACGAGCTGCCGCGCGTGGCGATCCGTGTCGATGCCTCGGCCGCCATCGGCACCGGGCACCTCAAGCGCTGCCTGTCGCTGGCGCAGGCGCTGACGGAAGCCGGCGCTGAGGTTCGCTTCGTGTGCCGCGAGCTGGACACTGTGGCTGCGCAGGTGCTGGGCACCGAAACATCCACCACACACTGGCTGCCCGCCCCCGCAGAGGCTTTCGCGCCTGAACCCGATGCACCACCGCACGGCGCCTGGGCCGGTGTGCCACAGATGCAGGACGCAGCCGACACCGCACAGACCCTGGCCAACTGGCGTCCCGACACGGTGGTGGTCGATCACTACGCCTTCGACGCTCTGTGGCACCGTGCGGTGCGCGCCGCGCTGGGCTGTTGTGCACAGGACTTGCGCCTGCTGGTCATCGACGACACCGCCGACCGCGTGCTCGACGCCGACGCCCTGCTGGACCACAACTGGGCAC
>NZ_JBPCSJ010000462.1:0-3210 GCF_051007235.1 Hydrogenophaga sp.
CGCATGCTGTACGAGGTGCTGGGCGACATCTGGGTCGTGCAGCGCAACCCCTACCTGCAGGACGACCTGCTGGACAACCCCAAGCGCCGCGCCGCGCTGGTCGACGCGCTGCACCACCGCCTGGGCGAGGTGCAAAAGCGCCGCACGCCCAAGGACGATCCGGCGCGCGACGAATCGGTGGGCCTGCTGCTCAAAGCCGCCAAGGGGGCGGTGGAAACGTTTGCGCGTTCGTTCGAAGACATGGCCGCCTTGCGCCAGCGCATGAACAAGGTGCTGCGCAAGCTGACCGCCAAGGACAACATCAAGTTCGACGGCCTCTCGCGCGTGTCGCACGTGACCGACGCGACCGACTGGCGCGTGGAATACCCGTTCGTGGTGCTCACGCCCGACACCGAGGCCGAGATGGCGCATCTGGTCAAGGGCTGTGTCGAGCTGGGCCTGACCATCATCCCGCGCGGCGGCGGCACCGGCTACACCGGCGGCGCGATCCCGCTGACCTGGAAGAGCGTGGTGATCAACACCGAGAAGCTCGAAGCCATGACCGAGGTGGAGCACATCCGCATCGGCGGGCACGAGCAGCCGGTGGCCACGGTGTGGACCGAAGCCGGCGTGGTCACGCAGCGCGTGGCCGACGCGGCCGAGCGCGCGGGCTACGTGTTCGCGGTGGACCCGACGTCCGCCGAAGCGTCGTGCGTGGGCGGCAACATCGCCATGAATGCTGGCGGCAAGAAGGCCGTGCTCTGGGGCACGGCGCTGGACAACCTGGTGAGCTGGCGCATGGTGACGCCGCAGGCGCAGTGGCTGGAGGTCACTCGCACCGACCACAACCTGGGCAAGATCCACGACGCCGAGGTTGCCACCTTCGAACTGAAGTATTTCGAGGCCGATGGCAAGACGCCGATCCGCACCGAGCAGCTGGTGATCCCGGGCAAGACCTTCCGCAAGGAAGGCCTGGGCAAGGACGTCACGGACAAGTTCCTCAGCGGGTTGCCGGGCATCCAGAAAGAGGGTTGCGATGGCCTGATCACCAGCGGCCGCTGGGTGGTGCACCGCATGCCCGAGCACACGCGCACCGTGTGCCTGGAGTTCTTTGGCAACCCCAAGGACGGCGTTCCCTCGATCGTCGAGATCAAGGACTTCATGTTCGCCGAGCAAAAGCGCAGTGGCACGCTGCTGGCCGGCCTGGAGCACCTGGACGACCGATATCTCAAGGCGGTGGGCTACACCACCAAGAGCAAGCGCGGCACGCTGCCCAAGATGGTGCTGATCGGTGACATCGTCGGCGACGACGCCGACGCCGTGGCACGCGCCACCAGCGAGGTGATCCGCCTGGCCAACGGCCGCAGCGGCGAAGGTTTCATTGCCATCAGCTACGAAGCCCGCAAGAAGTTCTGGCTCGACCGCAAGCGCACCGCGGCGATTTCCAAGCACACCAACGCCTTCAAGATCAACGAAGACGTGGTGATCCCGCTGCCGCGCATGGGCGAGTACACGCTGGGCATCGAGCGCATCAACATCGAGCTGTCGCTGCGCAACAAGCTCAAGCTGTGTGAGGCGCTGGAGGCCTTCTTCACCAAGGGCCATCTGCCGCTGGGCAAGACCGACGAAGCCAACGAACTGCCCAACGCCGAGCTGCTGGAGGACCGCGTACATCAGGCGCTGGCCCTGGTGCGCGAGGTGCGCTCGTTGTGGGCCGGCTGGCTGCGCGATGTGGAAGCGCTGTTCCCGCAGCTGCAGGACCACAGCTTGCGCGCCAGCTGGAAGAGCCAGATCCGCGAGCCGTTGCAACAGATCTTCACCGGAGCGGCCTTCGGCCCGATCCTGGCCGAGTGCAACGCGATCCACAAACGCGTGCTCAAGGGCCGTGTGTGGGTGGCGCTGCACATGCACGCCGGTGACGGCAACGTGCACACCAACATCCCGGTCAACAGCGACGACTATGAGATGCTGCAGACCGCGCACGAAGCGGTGGCCCGCATCATGGTGCTGGCGCGCAGCCTGGACGGCGTGATCTCGGGTGAGCACGGCATTGGCATCACCAAGCTGGAATTCCTGACCGACGCCGAGCTGCAGCCTTTTGCGGACTACAAGGCGCGGATCGATCCGGAAGGCCGTTTCAACAAGGGCAAGCTGCTGCGCGGCAGCGCGCACCAGGCGATGGTGGCGGGCGACGCCACTGTGCGCCAGGCCGACCTGGCCAACGCCTACACGCCCTCGTTCGGCCTGATGGGGCACGAGTCGCTGATCATGCAGCAGAGCGACATCGGCGCCATCGCCGATTCGGTCAAGGACTGCCTGCGCTGCGGCAAGTGCAAGCCGGTGTGTGCCACGCACGTGCCGCGCGCCAACCTGCTCTACAGCCCGCGCAACAAGATCCTGGCGACCTCTTTGCTGGTCGAGGCCTTTCTGTACGAAGAGCAGACGCGCCGCGGCATCAGCATCAAGCACTGGGAAGAGTTCGAGGACGTGGCCGACCACTGCACGGTCTGCCACAAGTGCCTGAGCCCCTGCCCGGTGAAGATCGACTTCGGCGACGTGACCATGAACATGCGCAACCTGTTGCGCAAGATGGGGCAGAAGAGCTTCCGCCCCGGTAACGCCGCGGCCATGTTCTTCCTGAACGCGAGCAACCCGGAAACCATCAAATTCATGCGCACGGCGATGGTGGACGTGGGCTTCAAGGCCCAGCGCCTGGCCAACAAGGTGCTCAAGCTCGCCGCGCGTCAGCAGACCAGCGCCCCGCCGGCCACGCTGGGGCCGGCGCCGATCAAGGAGCAGGTGATCCACTTCATCAACAAGAAGATGCCGGGTGGCCTGCCCAAGAAGACCGCACGCGCGCTGCTGGACATCGAGGACAAGGACTACGTGCCCATCATCCGCAACCCGCAGGCCACCACGGCCGAGACGGAAGCGGTGTTCTACTTCCCCGGCTGCGGCTCGGAGCGGCTGTTCAGCCAGGTGGGTCTCGCCACCCAGGCCATGCTGTGGCACGCCGGCGTGCAGACGGTGCTGCCGCCGGGCTACCTGTGCTGCGGCTATCCGCAGCGCGGCTCAGGCCAGTTCGACAAGGCCGAGAAGATCATCACCGACAACCGGGTGCTGTTTCACCGTGTGGCCAACACGCTCAACTACCTCGACATCAAGACCGTGGTGGTGAGCTGCGGAACCTGCTACGACCAGCTCACCGGCTACAAGTTCGAGGACATCTTC
>NZ_JBPCSJ010000463.1:0-2801 GCF_051007235.1 Hydrogenophaga sp.
CTGCCCGAGCAGAGCCTGGACGGGGTGCACATCTTTTTCCCCGACCCCTGGCACAAGAGCCGCCACCACAAGCGCCGCCTGATCCAGACGCCGTTCGTCAACCGCCTGGCCCGCCACCTCAAACCCGGCGGCTACCTGCACCTGGCCACCGACTGGGAACCCTACGCCCAGCAGATGCTGGAGGTGTTGAGCGCCGAGCCGCTGCTGGCCAACACGGCACCGGCGGGTGGCAACGGTTACGCACCCAAGCCCGACTACCGCCCCCTGACCAAGTTCGAGAACCGCGGCCTCAAGCTCGGCCACGGGGTGTGGGACCTGGTGTTCCGCCGGCTCTGAGCGCGCGCCTCAGTCGCCCGGTTTTTCGTCGGAGCCCAGCACCACATCGGCCGTCTTGCCGATGACCTTGCCGCCGATCCGGGCAGTGCCGACCGCTGCGTCCACCACCAGGCCGGCGGTGCCCACCACCGCCGAAGCGGCCACA
Source organism: Hydrogenophaga sp. (assembly GCF_051007235.1). GTDB lineage: Bacteria > Pseudomonadota > Gammaproteobacteria > Burkholderiales > Burkholderiaceae_C > Hydrogenophaga. The sequence goes on from NZ_JBPCSJ010000463.1 coordinate 482, forward strand.
TCGGCCACCGCCAGCACGGTGCAACCGCCCAGGGCGGATGCCAGCACCGCCAGACAGGCGATGCGCGAGGCGCTTTGGCACATGCGGGAGGACAGCAGCCGGGGGTGGAAAGTGATCATGGGGTGGGTGCAGGGGACAACAAGCGCATGAGAATACCCGCTGCCGCCCCGCGCCCTGTCACCAAACTTTTCAGCCCGGACACATGTCACGCCCGCCGCGCAACCCTTTGATTCCGATGCGACACGGTGTGAGCGCCAGTTGCGTGGCGCTGCCCCAGCCGCCGGCGGGCACAGCGCCCTGGGCCAGCGTGCTGGACTTCCTGGCCCAGCGCCTGTCCAGAGTGGACCGCGCGGCATGGGCCGAGCGGCTGGCCCGCGGCGAGGTGCTGGACGAGCTGGGCCAGCCCGTGGCGGCCGATGCGCCCTACCGCGGCGGCACCCGCCTGCACTACTACCGCACGCTGGAAGCCGAACCGGTGGTGCCGTTTTCCGAAACCGTGCTGCACCAGGACGCGCACCTGCTGGTGGTCGACAAACCGCACTTCCTGCCGGTCACGCCCGGTGGGCGCTACGTGCAGCAGAGCCTGCTGGTGCGCCTGAAGCAGCGGCTGGACCTGCCCGAGCTCAGCCCGATCCACCGCATCGACCGCGAAACCGCTGGCCTGGTGATGCTGAGCGTGCGCCCGCAGGACCGGGCGGCCTACCAGGCGCTGTTCCGCGAACGGGCGGTGGACAAACTGTACGAAGCCATCGCGCCGTTCGATCCCGCGGTGGCGATGCCGCGCGTGCACCGCAGCCGCATGGGCGAGGACCCCCAGGCGTTCTACCGGATGCAGGAAACCGACGGGGAAGCGAACAGCGAAACCGGCATCGAGCTGCTGGAGCGGCGCGGCGCCTGGGCCCGCTACCGGCTGGCACCGGTGACCGGCAAACGCCACCAGCTGCGGGTGCACATGACCGCGCTGGGGCTGCCGCTGGCGGGCGACCAGTTCTACCCTTACGTGCGCCGCGGGCCGGACGAGCCCGAAGATTTTGCCGACCCGCTGCGCCTGCTGGCGCGTGGCATCGCCTTCACCGACCCGGTGACGGGCGAGCCGCGGCGGTTCGACAGCGGGCTGAGCCTAGACTGGCCCAGCCCCGCCTGAAACTCACAGGCGTTCTGCCACCCAGGCCTGCACCGAAGCCAGCGCCTTGGGCAGACCGGCGGCGTCGGTGCCACCGGCCATGGCCATGTCGGGCTTGCCGCCGCCTTTGCCGCCCACCTGCTGGGCGACGAAGTTCACCAGCTCGCCGGCCTTGACCTTGCCCATGCTGTCGGCCATCACGCCCGCGGCGATCTGCACCTTGCCACCGTCCACGGCAGCCAGCACGATGGCGGCGGTCTTGAGCTTGTCCTTGAGCTTGTCCATGGTCTCGCGCAGGGCCTTGGCGTCGGCGCCGGCCAGCGTCGCGGCCAGCACCTTGATGCCCTTGACATCCACCGCCTGGCTCACCAGTTCGTCGCCCTGGGCCGAAGCCAGGCGGCTCTTGAGCGCGTTCATTTCCTTTTCCAGCTCGCGCATCTGGTCCAGCAGCGCGCCCACGCGGGCCGGCACTTCGCCCGGCGCCACCTTGAGCGTGCCGGCCACGCCGCCCAGCGTGTCTTCCATGCCCTGCACGTAGCGCAGCGCGGTCAGGCCGGTGGTGGCTTCAACGCGGCGCACGCCGGCGGCCACGCCGCCCTCTGCGGTGATGGTGAAGAAGCCGATGTCGCCCGTGGCCTTCACGTGCGTGCCGCCGCACAGCTCGCGGCTGCTGCCGATGTCCAGCACGCGCACGGTGTCGCCGTACTTCTCGCCGAACAGCATCATGGCGCCGGTGCCCTTGGCCGATTCGATGTCCATCACACGCGCCTGGGTCGGCGCGTTGGCGACGATCTCCACGTTCACGCGGCGCTCGATCTCTCGGATCTGGTCGTCGGTCACCGGCGCGTTGTGGGTGAAGTCGAAGCGCGTCTTCTCGGCATCGACCAGCGAGCCCTTCTGCTGCACGTGGGCGCCCAGCACCTCGCGCAGGGCCTTGTGCATCAGGTGGGTGACGCTGTGGTTGCGCATGGTCGCAGCGCGCTGGTCGAGGTTGACCGACGCCGTGACCGTGTCGCCCACGGCCAGCGTGCCCTGCTCCACCACACCGTGGTGGCCGAACACGTCGGCCTTGATCTTCTGCGTGTCGCCGACGGCAAACGTCGCCACACCACTGGTGATGACGCCCTCGTCACCCACCTGGCCACCGCTCTCGGCGTAGAACGGCGTGGTGTCCAGCACCACGACACCCTGCTGGCC
>NZ_JBPCSJ010000464.1:0-5762 GCF_051007235.1 Hydrogenophaga sp.
ACCCTGCTGGCCACCTACGCCAAGGCCGGCGGCAAGGACGCGGCCCTGCTGCTGCACAGCCAGGCAGCGGGCGCCGCCCTGGTCAACGACCTCGGCCGCATGGCCATGCTCGACAAGACCGTGCGCGGCGTGCCGGCGCGCGTCATCCCGCTGCCGCTGTGGCACACCGCCTCCACCGGCATCGACCTCTGGCTCACCGCCTTCGCCTATGGCGCCCGCCAGGTCTGGGTGCTGATGACCGGCGAAGAAGCGCCGCAGTACCACGAGGCCCTGCGCGAGCAGATGGCGGTGGCCGAATCCATCGTGCAGGCGCTGGGCTACAGCGGCCGCCACTTCAAACTCATCGAAGTGCGCGACGCGCGCGACCTGCCGGTGCTCGACACCGAGCTGGGCGAAGCGCCGGCACAAGGCGTCACCAAGGCCGCCAGCTTCGCGGTGCAGCCCGAAAAACGCGCCACGCTCGACCTCGCGCTCGACCACCTGCTGCAGGACAGCGCCAGCCGCGCCACCCGCACCCAGGATGCGGCCATCGCGCTGCCCGCCGCTTCGCCCTTTGGCAGCCTCGCCATCAACCGCGACGCCTGCACGCTCTGCCTGAGCTGCGTCAGCGCCTGCCCGGCCAGCGCCTTGCAGGACAACGCCGAGCGCCCGCAGCTGCGCTTCATCGAAAAGAACTGTGTGCAGTGCGGCCTGTGCGCCACCACCTGCCCCGAAAGCGCCATCACCCTGCAGCCGCGCCTGCTGCTCAGCGACGAACGCCGCCAGCCGCGCGTGCTCAACGAAGCGCAGCCCTACCGCTGCGTGCGCTGCAGCAAACCGTTTGGCACGCTCAAGGGCATTGAGGTCATGCTGGCCAAACTCAGCGGCCACGCCATGTTCCAGGGCGAGGCGCTGGAGCGCCTGAAAATGTGCGGCGACTGCCGTGTGGTGGACATTTACACCAACCCGGGCGAGACCCGTATCTCCGATTTGTGAACGCAATGAACGATCAGATCCCCGTGTCCTCCGCCCTCGACGAAGAAACCGCCCGCGCCGAGGTCTACGGCCTGCTGGCCGCGCTGTACTACGCGCCGCCCAGTGCCGAGCTCTTGTCCCAGCTGCGCGTGGCCGTGACCGAAGCGCCAGCGGCCGGCGGCTTCCTGGAAGAGCCGTGGCGCCAGTTCGTCGGCACCGTGCGCACCCTCAGCGACGCGCAGGTGGCCAACGAATACGACGCGCTGTTCGGCGGCGTCGGCAAGCCCGATGTCTACCTGTTCGGCTCGTTCTACCTCAGCGGCTTCCTGAACGAAAAGCCGCTCGCCGCCCTACGCGGCGACCTGGCCGCCCTGGGCCTGGCGCGCGACGAGACCATGCCCGAAACCGAAGACCACTTCGCCTGCGTCTGCGAGGTCATGCGTTACCTCATCGCGGGCGATGACGTGGAAGTCGCCAACCTCACCCAGCAGCAGAAGTTCTTCGGCGCCCACGTACAACCCTGGGTACCCGCCATGTGCGAGGCCATCACCGCCCACCCCAAGGCCCAGTTCTACGCCGCGTTGGCCGCGTTCACGGCGGCGTTCGTCAGCGTGGAAACGCAGGGGTTTGATTTGATGGCCTGAGAGTTAAGCCGGCCGCGGGGCGGGGGATTGCTCGCTGCCATGACGCGACCGCCACGACCGGATAGGCTTTGCGGATCACGATGTCCCACGAAAGACCGACCATGGAAGACACCCGCTGCTGCGGTTCCGGTACCTGCATCATCAACGCCGAGGGCTTGTGCTGGTGTGGCCAGCGATGGGACGGTGTGCGCATGTGTGCACCCGAGCCTTTGCAGCCTGCCGCCAGCGGCAACGGCGACGGATCGCAGGGCGCCTCGGTTCCTCCTGTCAGCGAGACCGGACATCCCGACTGATCCGGTCGTTTCAGACGCCCGTCGTGGACGGGCTTGGCAAGTCTCTGGCCGACCGGGCCGTCAGACCGGGCCCGCGTCCTGCAGCGCCCGATGCGTTCGAAGCGGTCAACCCCCCGGCCGCCCGTCCCGCGTGTTCACCGCCTCGGGTGCCTGTGGCTCGGTGAGTAGCCGCACGCTGAACACCGCTCCGCTCTGGCCATCCGCGCGGTTGGCCGCCGCCATGCCACCGCCGTAGCGTTCCACCAGGCCCAGGCTGATCCACAGGCCCAGGCCATTGCCGTCGTTCTTGGTCGTGAAGAAGGGGCGGAACAGGCGCTCGGCCACACCCGGCGCCAGGCCCGGCCCCGAGTCCTGCACCTGCAGCAGCGCGCCGCGTTCCCCGTGCTCGTCGGTCCAGTCCTGCGTGACCAGCCGCAGCGTGCCGCCCTGCGGCATGGCCTGGATGGCGTTGATGAGCAGGTTGATGATGACCTGCTGCAGTTCGGGCCGGTTGAAGCCCACGCGCTGCGTGGCCTGCAGATCGCGCACCACCTCGATGCGGGTCTGCGCCAGCAGGTGGGCCACCAGCACCAGGCTGTCGTGCACGGTCTGGTTCAGGTCCAGCGTTTCCACATAGCCGGCGTATTCGGTCGGCCGCGCGTACTGCAGCAGCTGGGTGACGATCAGGCGCATGCGCTCGACCTGTTCGTCCAGCAGCTTGAGTTCGGCCTTCACCGGCTGCGCATGGGCGCCCAGCGTGTCGCGGATCAGGTCGAGGTTGCCCTGCATGACCGCAATCGGGTTGTTGATCTCGTGCGCGATGCTCGCGGTGAGCTGGCCGATGGCGGCGAGCTTTTCGCTTTTCACCAGCTGCTGCTGCGCCAGCTGCAGCGAGGCGTTGCTGGCCTCCAGCTCGCGCGTGCGCTCGGCCACCTTGTGGTCCAGCTCTTCGCCCCAGCGGCGCAGCGCGGTGGTCTTGTCGTCGATCACGTCCAGCAGCTGGTCCAGGTGGCCGGCCAGTGCGCCGAGTTCGTCGCGTGCGGGAAGCTGGCCCACCCGCGCGGCGGCTTCGCCGTCTTCCACGCGCTGCATGGTGCGGTTCATCTGCTCCACCGGGCGGAAGATGCTGCGCGCCCAGCGCACCGAGAACAGTGCCGACACGGCCATGACCCCCAGGAAGATCAGCCCCATAACGGCCAGCATGGCGTGGCGCACCCAGCGGAAGGGTGATTCGAGAAAGCCCACATAGAGCATGCCCACGCGCTGGCCCGCCGCGTCCAGCAGCGGCTCGTAGGCCGAGACGTACCAGTCGTTGACGACGAAGGCGCGGTCCAGCCAGGTCTGACCCTGGGTCAGCACACGTTCGCGCACGGTTTGCGACACGCGGGTGCCGATGGCGCGCTGGTCCTGGAACAGGCGCACGTTGGTGGTGATGCGCACGTCGTCCAGGAACAGCGTGGCCGTGCCTTCGCTGCCGAAGGGCAGGGCGCCCTCGGGATAGACGATGCGGTTGATGTGGTCGATGAAGTCCAGGTTCTGGTTGAGCAGCAGGCCGCCCACCAGCAGGGCCAGCGGCTGGCCCGCCGCGTCCAGCACCGGCTGCAAGGCCAGCAGCACCAGGGCGCGGTCTTCCACGTGGCGCGCGTCGGGCGCCGCGTTGCGCGTGGCCACCAGCGGGATGTTCAGGCGCGGCAGCAGCTGGGGCGCCAGCGCGGCGATTTCGTCGCGCGAGAGGCGCACGATCTGCGCGGACCGGGCCGGCGTCTGCGCGGCCGGTGGCAGCAGCGGCACCACGCTGGCGGGCAGGTTCGCGCGCGGGTCGTCGTGCTGGACCAGCAGCAGGAAGTCCAGGCCCAGTTCCTGCCGGTCGGCGGCCAGGCGGGCGGCCAGGTTGCCCCCGGTCGTCATGGCCTGCAGCAGGCGCTGGGAGCGCGCCACGCCGCGTGTGCCGCTGCCCACCTCGGCCAGGGTCTGGTCGAAGTAACCGCGCGCCACCGCCAGGTCGCTGCGCACCTTGGTGATGAGCAGGCGGTCGTAGGTGACGCTGCTCCACACCGCAATGGCCAGCACCAGCAGCGGGAACACCACCAGCAGCGGCAGCAGCGCCATGGCCAGCAGCTTGTTGCGCACCGAGGTGGCGAGCCAGCGCGGTGTGGGCAGCTTCATCAGCGGCCGAAACCCTGGGTGTCGTGGCCCCACTCGGCCACCCGGCGTTCCAGCGTGCGGCGCGACACGCCCAGCAGCTCGGCGGCGCGCGTCTTGTCGCCCTGCACCGAGTCGAGCACGCTCAGGATGTGCAGCTTCTCCATCGTGGCCAGGTCCATGGTGCCGGCGACGGGGGCCGCCGCGTGGCGCTGGGTCTGCGCCGGGTACAGCGCCGAGACGTTGAGCGCGCCCAGGATGAGCGAGCGCTCGATCAGGTTGCGCAGCTCGCGCACATTGCCCGGCCAGTGGTACTGCGCGAGGAAGCCCATTTCCTGCGCGCTGATCTGCAGCGGCGCCACGCCCAGCGCGGGCGCGAGCTGCTCCATGAAGTGCTGCACCAGGGCCGGGATGTCGGCCTTGTGCTCGCGCAGCGGCGGCAGGCTCAGTTCGACCACCTGCAGGCGGAAGTACAGGTCCTGGCGGAAGCGGCCGGCGGCCACCTCGTCGGCCAGGCGGCGGTTACTGGCGGCCATGACGCGCAGGTTGAGCGGCACCAGCTGCTCGCTGCCCACGGGGCGGATGCTCAGGTCCTCGATCGCGCGCAGCAGCGCGGCCTGGATGGGCTGCGGCAGCTCGGCCACTTCGTCCAGGAACAGCGTGCCGCCCTGCGCGTAGTGGAACAGGCCTTCGCGGGCGCGGGTGGCGCCGGTGAAGGCGCCGCGCGCGTGGCCAAAGAGTTCGCTCTCGATCAGTTCGGGTGAGATGGCGGCGCAGTTGACCGGCACGAAGGGCCCTTCGCTGCGGGCGCTCAGGGCGTGCAGCTCGCGCGCCACCAACTCTTTGCCGGTGCCCGATTCGCCCTGCAGCAGCACGGTGCTGTCCACCGCGGCCACGCGTTCGACCGAGGCGCGCAGCGCGGCCAGGGCGGGCGAATCGCCCACCAGCGCGGCGCGGTGCCGGCGCGTGCCGGCCACGGCGCGGCGCAGCACGTAGTTCTCGCGCCGCAGGCGGGCTCTCTCGTGGCACTGCTTGACGGCGTTGAGGATCTGCGGGACGCGAAAGGGCTTGAGGATGAAGTCCGACGCACCGGCGCGCAGCGCCTCGATGGCGGTGTCCAGGTCGGCGAAGGCGGTGATGAGGATGACCTCGCCCGTGTAGCCCTGTTCGCGCAGGTCCTTGAGCCAGGCCACGCCGTTCTGGCCGGGCAGCGAGATGTCGAGGATCACCAGGTCGGCGTGGTGGCCGCGCAGCCACTCCGCGCCTTCTTCGGCGCTGCCTGCGCTCATCACGAAGCGGCAGCGCGGGGCCAGGGTTTTGACCAGGAAGTTGAGCATGCCTTGCTCGTCGTCCACGATCAGGATGGACCAGTCGGGCCAGCCTTCGAGGCTTTGGGGCGGGGCGGCGTTGAAAAGGGTGGGTTCCACCCGGCGCGATTCTACGGACGAAGCCGAGTGAAACGCTCGGTTAATCACCCGGAAACCACGGATCGTGGCGGGGCGTTGCGGCGCAGCAGGCGCGACAAATTGTCGCGAGCGACAGCGACAAGCTGACGCTTGGTCGTGGGTGAAGATGGTGGATGGGGTGCCTGCATGGCGGTGCACGGGCCGGGGTCGTCAGGACAAGGGGGCCGCAGTGCATGGCACGGTTCTGGCTATCGCGCGCAGCCCGCGCCCGCTGCTGACGGTCACCGTGACCACAGCCCAGCTTGAGCCGACCTGCCGGCGGGGGTGAACGCGCTTGTCAGCCC
>NZ_JBPCSJ010000465.1:0-9881 GCF_051007235.1 Hydrogenophaga sp.
CGCGGGGGCTGCGGTGGCGGCAGGTGCGGGCGCGGCCGCCGGGGCGGCGGCCAGCGCCACCACGGCCGGGGCGCCGGGCACGGCGGTGGCCACCCAGGGCGTGCCGCGGTCGCGGCCGATCTGGTCGGCGTTGCTGCGCGCCACGTCCTGCGCGGCGCCGCGGCACTGGTTGAGCGCCTGGCGCCACAGGGTTTCGGCGGCTTGCGACTGGGTCAGTTTCTCGGGGCTGCTGCGGTCGCCCGCGGTGCGGCGCAGGGCCTGGCTCTGGTTGCGCGCCTGTTCGAACACCGGTGCGCAGTGTTCGGCGTTGTGGGCGTCGGTGGCGGTCTGGTCGCGCCGCTGCAGCGCGGTCTGCTGGGCTTCGCCGGCGCAGCGCTCGGCGGTCACGTCCCACATGTTTTCGGCCTTGCGGTAGAGCACGGCGGCGTCGCTCCAGCGGCGTTCGCGCACGGCTTGCTGGGCCAGTTCTTGCAGGCTGCCAGCGTCTTTTTGCCCGGCGGTGCAGGCGGGGCTGGCGCCCAGCTGGCTGGCCATGGCCTGGCGGCTGCGTTCGCTGTCGGCCAGGTTGCGGCGGGCGCGTTCCTGGCCGCGGCCTTCGCAGCGCTGCACGGCCAGCGTCCACAGCGCGATGGACTCGTCCACCAGGCGCGCGAGCTGGGTGCTCTCGGTCTTTTGCGCCTGGGCCGTCGCCGCGCGCAGGTCGCTGGCCATGGCGCGGTCGCTCACGCTGGCGCAGGTGTCCTGCGCCGCGCCAGGCACGGCCGGGGCCGCGGTGGGCATGGCGGCCATGGGGTCGGCGGTGACGCTGGTCACCACCGGTGGCGCGATGCTGCCCGCAGCCAGCGGCGCGGGGGCCGCCGGAGCGGCAGCGGGTTCGGGAGTGGGGCTCTGGGCCAGGGCGATGCCGCCCCACAGGGCCAGCAAGGCGGCGGCGGCGGTGGGCAACAGGCGGAGCAGGGGTGCGGTGTGGCGTGGCATGGCGTCGGGGGCTGGCAGAAAGCGGTACCGGGAAGGGGTGTGGGTAATTGGTGTGGGGTGCAGGGCGCAGGCGGTGGACGAACGTTCAGCGGCTGGTGGCGCTGGGCATGCCGGTGGGCATGGCGCCGGACATGGCGTTGTCGGCCATGCCCAGCATGGCTTCGACCAGGCCCAGCGCGTAGGGGTCGCGGCCGCGGCTGGGCAGTTCGTCGTAGCTGAAGGCCTGCGGGGCCGAGGCCAGCGGCATGTCGCCGACGTCAAAGTCCAGCGTCTCGGGGCGGATGCCCTTGAGGATGGCCACCACCTCGTCCTTTCGGCCATCTTTTTCGGTCAGCGCCTGCAGGCCTTCCATGCGTTCGGGGTCGAGCGCGATGGCGTTGCTCAGCAGGCTGCGTTCGAGCAGCTTCTGGTGCAGGCGGAAGCCCGCCAGCGGATCGGCCTTGAGCTGCTTCATGCGGGCGTAGGCCCAGCCGTCGGCCTGGTCGAACGTGGTGGCCGCCACACGCGAGATGCCGCCCAGCAGGCCGCGGTTGGCCGCCACCTGCTGCATGCTGGCCACCACCTGCGCCTGGGTGAGCGACTGCACGCTCTTGCTGACCTGGTCGCGGATGCGGTTGGCCGCAAAGCTCTTGGCCTGGTCGATCAGCTGCTGTTTGAGGATCTCGGTCGCGGCCGTGGCGGCGGCCTTTTGTGCCGCGCTCACCGCCGCTTCGGCCGCCATGGCCGCGCCTTTGAGGCCCGAGGCCAGCGTGGCCACGGTGTAGAGCGAGCTGAGGATGGACGTGCCGTAGTGGTAGGTCTTCATGCGGGCGCCGCCTTCTTCCGACAGGCCCTGCGTCCACAGCACCGTCCACAGCGCTTCGTCCTCGGTCATGTCCGTGCGGGCCAGCTCCAGCGGGTGGTAGCTCATGAGCCAGTGGTAGTCCTGCAGCTCGGGCGTGTTGGGCGGGGCCAGGCGGGCGTAGCCGCGACACACCTCGAACGGCTGCACCTTCACCGGCTGGCCGCTCTTGGTGTTGAGCTCGAAGGCGTCGCCGCGGTCGCGCAGGCGGCCCAGGCGCTCCAGCAGGTCGGCCGGGTCGCCGCTGGTGTAACCGTCGATGTCGGTGACCCGGTCGCCCTTCTTCAGCGGCGAATCGGCGCTGTGGGCCACCACCGTCAGGCGTTCGTCCACGCCCAGGGCGCGCACCCAGGCCACGCGGTCGTTTTCGTCCCAGCCCTTGCTGCTGGCCAGGGCAAACGGCAACTCCCACTGGCGGTCACACTCGGGGTCGTTCAGTTCGGCCGATCGGCGGATGGCCGGGCGCAGCACCTGTTCGCCCTTGCCGTACAGGCCGATCTGCTCGAGCAGCACCGGGTTGACCGCGCGGCCGTCGTCGACGGTGTACTTGGGGCCGGCGCAGCCGGCCAGCAGGGCCAGTGACGCGCCCAGGGCCAACAGAAGCGGGCGCGGTCGGGGGTGTGGTTGAGGGCGCGGCAAAAAACGTGGCAGACGCATGGAAGGCATGTCCCTGAAGATGTGTCTTGAGTGTCCAGTTGTAACCGGCGAGCTTAACGTCCTGTGTCTGATCGGCCGCTGACACGCCGACCTGAGGCGCTGTCGCACCGACGACCCGCGGGCGGCGCGCGCGGGCCGACCGGCGGCGCCTACTGCCACAATCGCTTCCCGTGCTGAACATCCTGCTGGTCACCTTCCCCTTCTTTGCGCTCGTGCTCGCCGGCTACGTGGCGGCGCACCGGCGCATGCTGCCGATCGAAGCGATTCCCGGGCTCAACGGCTTCGTGCTGTTCTTCGCCCTGCCGTGCATGCTCTACCGCTTCGGCTCCACCACGCCCATTGCCGCGCTGCTGGACGCGGCGGTGGCCGGCGTCTACCTGCTGTGCGCCCTGGTCATGGTGGCGTTTGCGGTGGTCATGACCATGAACAGCCGCATCCGCTGGAACGACGCGTCCCTGGGGGCGTTGGTGGCGGCATTCCCCAATTCCGGCTTCATGGGCGTGCCGCTGCTGGTGGCGCTGCTGGGGCCGGCCGCGGCGGGGCCGACCATCCTGACCATGCTGGTGGACATGGTCATCACCAGTTCGCTGTGCGTGGCGCTGTCGCGGCTGGACGAAGGCGAAGGCCACGGCCGCGCCGCCATGGTGGACGCTGGCAAGAAGGCGCTCAAAGGCGTGGCCGCCAACCCCATGCCCTGGGCCATCCTGCTGGGGGCGGTGGCCTCGTTCTACCAGTTCCGCCTGCCCGGCCCGGTGGAAAAAACCACCTGGCTGCTGGCCGATGCGGCGTCGCCGGTGGCGCTGTTCACCATCGGCGCGGTGCTGGCGCGCTCGCAGATCCAGAGCAGCCACCCCATGCCCGTGGGCGACTTCCTGCCGGTGGCGCTGATGAAGCTGCTGCTGCACCCACTGCTGGTGCTGGCGGTGGGCACCGCGGCGCGGCAACTGGGCCTGCCACTGGACCCGTTTGCCCTGACGGTCATGGTGCTGGTGGCCGCGCTGCCCAGCGCCAGCAACGTCTCGCTGCTGGCCGAGCGGCTGGGCGCGGACAACGGGCGCATCGCCCGCATCATCCTGGTGACCACGGTCGCCGCCTTCTTCAGCTTTTCTGGTGCCGTCACGCTGCTGACCTGAGCGCCGGCCGGGGTGCTGCGCCGCCGCATTGGCGTGCGCTATCGCATTGATTCGATCAATTGAGTCGACTTCTTGATAGATCGAATCTAAAGTCTGGGCTCCCACCCACACGGAGCCTGTCATGAAGATGTTCGATGCTGCCAGCACCCTCGGCGCCTGCTGGATCGAGGCCCTCGCCGCCCTGGCCGAGGCCCGCTGAGTGCCCCGGCCCCCCGCCGTTTTGTTTCAACCCCAGGAGATCGCCATGAGCCACCCGAATACCGAAGCCCAGTGTCCCTTCCACGCCGCCGGCGGTGCCCGCGCCACCCACGGCGCGCAGTCCAATGCCGACTGGTGGCCCAACCAGCTGAACCTGTCCATCCTGCACCAGCACCAGCCGGTGTCCAACCCCATGGACCCGGACTTCGACTACGCGCAAGCGTTCCAGCAGCTGGACTTCAAGGCCCTCAAGAAAGACCTGGCCGACCTGATGACCCAGAGCCAGGACTGGTGGCCCGCCGACTACGGCCACTACGGCGGCCTGTTCATCCGCCTGGCCTGGCACGCCGCCGGCACCTACCGCACGGCCGACGGCCGCGGTGGCGCCAACACTGGCAACCAGCGCTTCGCCCCGATCAACAGCTGGCCCGACAACGGCAACCTCGACAAGGGCCGCCGCCTGCTGTGGCCGATCAAGCAGAAGTACGGCAACGGCATTTCGTGGGCCGACCTGTTCATCCTCTGCGGCAACGTGGCCATGGAGACCATGGGCTTCAAGACCTTCGGCTTCGCCGGCGGCCGCCCGGACATCTGGGCACCGGAAGAAGACATCCACTGGGGCGCTGAAAAAGAGTGGCTGGCCACCAGCGACAAGCCGCACAGCCGCTACAGCGGCGAGCGCGACCTGGAAAACCCGCTGGCCGCCGTGCAGATGGGCCTGATCTACGTGAACCCGCAGGGCCCGGACGGCAAGCCCGACCCGGTGGCCTCTGGCCGCGATGTGCGCGAAACCTTCGCCCGCATGGCCATGAACGACTATGAGACCGTGGCCCTGGTGGCCGGCGGCCACACCTTCGGCAAGATGCACGGCGCCGGTGACGCGGCCCTGGTCGGCCCCGAGCCCGAGGCCGGGCCGATGGAAGACATGGGCTTCGGCTGGATCAACAAGCACGGCACCGGCAAGGGCGGCGACACCACCACCAGCGGCTTCGAAGGCGCCTGGAAACCCAACCCCACACAGTGGGACATGGGCTACCTCAAGGTGCTGTTCAAGTACGACTACGAGCAGATGACCACCGCGGCCGGCGCGATCCAGTGGCGTGCCAAAAACGTCGACCCCGAGGACATGATCGTGGACGCCCACGACCCCAGCCAGCAGCACCCGCCGCACATGACCACGGCCGACCTGTCCCTCAAGTTCGACCCGGCCTACGAGAAGATCGCCCGCCACTTCCTCAACCACCCGGACGAGTTCGCCGACGCCTACGCCCGCGCCTGGTTCAAGCTGACCCACCGCGACATGGGCCCCAAGGCCAATTACCTGGGCCCCGAAGTGCCGGCCGAAGACCTGATCTGGCAAGACCCGGTGCCCGCCGTCCAGCACCCGCTGATCGACGCGGCTGACGCGAAAGAGCTCAAGGCCCGCGTGCTGGCCAGTGGCCTGACGGTGAGCGAACTGGTGTCCACCGCCTGGGCATCGGCTTCCACCTACCGCGGCTCCGACATGCGCGGGGGCGCCAACGGTGCCCGCATCCGCCTGGCCCCGCAGAAGGACTGGGAGGTCAACCAGCCGGCCCAGCTGGCCAAGGTGCTCAAGGTGCTCGAAGTCATCCAGAGCGGCTTCAACACCGGTGCCGCGGGCGGCAAGCAGGTGTCACTGGCCGACCTGATCGTGCTGGCCGGCAACGCCGGTGTGGAAGCGGCCGCCAAAGCCGCCGGCCACAGCGTGGACGTGCCCTTCACCCCCGGCCGCACCGACGCCACCGCCAAGCAGACCGACGCCGAGTCCTTCGCCGTGCTCGAACCGCAGGCCGACGGCTTCCGCAACTACCGCAAGGCCGCGTACCGCGTCTCGCCCGAAGAGATGCTGCTCGACAAGGCGCAGCTGCTCACGCTGAGCGCGCCCGAAATGACGGTGCTGGTCGGTGGCCTGCGCGTGCTCGGCGCCAACCACGGCGGCTCGCAGCACGGCGTGTTCACCCAGCGTGCTGGCCAGCTGACGAACGACTTGTTCGTCAACCTGGTGGACATGTCCACCGCCTGGAAACCGGCCGGAGACAACGCCTACGAAGGCCGCGACCGCAAGACCGGCGCCGTGAAGTGGACCGCCACCCTCGTCGACCTGGCCTTTGGTTCCAACTCGCAACTGCGCGCCATCGCCGAGGTCTACGCGCAGAGTGACAACGGCGGCAAGTTCGTGCGCGACTTCGTGGCCGCGTGGACCAAGGTGATGGAACTCGACCGTTTCGACATCAAAAAGTGATGGGTTGATCAGGCAGGTGCTTCCTGCCCACTGCCCCCGGCGCCACTTCTGGTCCGGGGGCTTTTTTGTGCTTTTTTCGAATTGCACCGGATGTGCATTGGCATTAATATGCTTTTATGCGAACCACACTGGACCTGCCCGACGAGCTGATGCGCCACCTCAAGGCGCGTGCGGCGCTGGAAGGCCGCAGCCTGCGCGAACTGGTGTTGGAGCTGGTGGAGCGTGGGTTGAGGGTGCAACCCGTGACCACTGCGCCCGCGCCCGTGGGCCTGCCCACCGTGCGGCTGGGGCGGCCGCTGGCGCTGCCCGCCACGGCGCTGAACCACGCCGACCTCAGCGAACTCGCGCAAGAGTGATGAGCGCCGCCCGGCCGCCCCGAAGGCGCTCAGCCCCGCCGTGCGCAGCACGGAGGGTGATCCAGTGAGATCCACCCGCTTGCGCGCCACCGAACCGCAGCCGCCCTGGGGCCAGAGCCTGGGCGGTGACCTGCCCGACCTCAATGTGTGGCTGGCCCTGGTGGTGGCCGAACACCCGCACCACGCCGCCGCGCGCGCGTACTGGGAGCAGCAGCAGGCCGTGCCCGCGCTGGGCCCGCGCATCTGGTTCTGCCGCTCCACCATGCTGGGCCTGGTGCGCCTGCTGACCCAGCCCAAGTTGATGGGCGAGGGGGTGCTCGGGCTGGCCGACGCGCATGCGATCTACCAGCAGTTGCGTCAGACCGAGGGTGTGGGCTTTGCCGCGGACGCCGAAAGTGCCGACGCCGTGCTCGCCGGCTGGATCGGCAGCGGGAACACCCCGCTGCCTGCGCGCCTGTGGACCGACGCCTGGCTGGCCGCCAGCGCCGAAGCCGCCGGCCTGCGGCTGGTGAGCTTTGATGCGGACTTCGCCCGCTTTCCGCTGAGCCGCCGTTTGCACCTGAGCGGCGCCGGCGTGCCGGAGTGACCACGCCATGGCCCTGACCCTGTTGCTGGCCCGCCACGGCGAGACCGACCTCAACACCGAAGAGCGCTGGCAGGGCCGCATCGACGCGCCGCTGAACGCCGCTGGCCTGGCCCAGGGTCAGCGGCTGGCGCTCGACCTGCCCGATGGCATTCACGCCATCGTGTCGTCGCCCCTGCTGCGCGCCCGCCAGACCGCGGCACCCGCGGTGCAGCGCCTGGGCCTGCCGCTGCGGCTGGACGGTGATTTCCGCGAGCGCGACTTCGGCGTGTTCGAAGGCCTCACCGAAGCCGAGGCCGCGCAGCGCTACCCCGAGCTGGCGGCCCGCAACGCCGCCTACCGCTGGGACGAAGAGCCACCCGGCGCCGAATCGACCCGTGCCGTGGTGAACCGTGTGGAGCGCGGCCTGCAGCGGCTGCGCGCGCAGCACGATGGCCAGACCGTGCTGCTGGTCTCGCACGGCTTCGTGGTCCGCTGCCTGCGCTACCTCATCGACGGCCTGAGCGAAGCCGAGTTCTTCGCGGCCGCGCGCATCCCCAACGGCAGCTACCTCACGCGCCAGATCGGCTGATCCTGTCGGTTTCCCCAATGGATCGGCCACCGCAAGGGTGGCCGGAATGTGCCGTCCGTTCTGTGTCGGACATCAAGCACAGACGCATGTTCGCTGCCCACTGTGAAACCCTCGTGACAGCGACCCGTGCAGCGGCGGAGCGTGGGAGGCCGACAGACCGCAGCGAAGGGCCGCCCCGAGCAAGGTCAGCCCCCTGGGGGGGCAGCGACCCGCGCAGCGGCGGAGCGTGGGGGCCTCACAAGCTCAGCGGATCCACATCCACCGCCCAGCGCACCAGGCCGCGCGCCTCGGGCGCGCTGCGGCAGGCGTGCAGCACCGGCTGCCAGGCGCCCAGAAAGCGCTGCAGCGCCGCGCGCGAATGCGTTTCCACCAGCAGCTGGGCGCGCTCCACGTTGGCCACGCGCTGGATGGTCAGCGGCACCGCCGGGTAGAGCGTGATGTCGTCGCGGTGTGGCAGGCCCTCTGCCTGCTCAGCCGCGATGTTCAAGAAGGCTTGCGCCGCCGCCTGCGTGCGCGCGTCGGCCCGCACCAGCGCCTGGAAGCCGTGCGGTGGCATGCCCGCGATCTCGCGCTCGGCCAGCTGCTCGGCGGCAAAGGCCGGGTAGTCGTAGCGTTTGAGGGCCGCGAACAGCGGGTGCTCCGGGTGCCAGGTCTGCACCCACATTTCGCTCGCGCCGGCGTGCTGCGCGTCGCGCCCGGCGCGGCCGGCGGCCTGCATCAGCAGCGCAAACAGGCGCTCGGGCGCGCGGTGGTCGCTGGCGAACAGCGCAGCATCCGCGTTGATGCTGGCCACCAGGGTGATGCGGCGGAAGTCGTGCCCCTTGGCCACCATCTGCGTGCCCACCAGCACGTCCACCTCGCCGCTGTGCAGCGCGGCCAGCTGCGCCTCCAGGCTGCCCTTGGCCTTGGTGGTGTCGGCGTCCATGCGGGCCACGCGCACCGGCGCGCCGTCGGGGCGCTTCACGTCCTGCAGCAGCTGGGCCAGCTGTTCTTCCACCTGCTCGGTGCCGCGGCCCACGGGCGCAATGTCCAGGTTGCCGCAGTCCGGGCAGGCGCGCGGCACCCGCTGCGTGAAGCCGCAGTGGTGGCAGCGCAGCGTGCGGTCGAGCTTGTGGAACACGCGGAACGCGCTGCAGTGTGGGCAGCCGCTTTTCCAGCCGCAGGCGTCGCACGAGAGCACCGGCGCGTAACCGCGGCGGTTGAGCAGCACCAGGCACTGCTCGCCGCGGGCGATGCGCTCTTCCATCGCGGCCAGCAGCGGCGGCGCGATGGCCGCGCCCTTGGGCTGGTGGTTCATGTCCACCAGGCGCAGCCGGGGCAGGGCGCCGCCGCCGATGCGCCCGGGCATGTCCAGCCGCTGGTAGCGGCCCTGTTCGGCGGCGTGCCAGCTCTCCAGCGACGGCGTGGCCGAGCCCAGCACCACCTGGCAGCGGCAAGGCTGTCGAGCGGCCTGCCCGGTGGCGGCCAGCGCCTCGCTGGTCAGGGCTTCTGTTTCCACCTTGGCGCGGTAGACCGCCAGATCGCGCGCCGAATAGCGCGCGCCTTCCTGGCTCTTGTAGCTGGGGTCGTGTTCCTCGTCCACCACGATCAGCCGCAGCCCCGGCAGGCTGGCAAAAATCGCCATGCGCGTGCCCAGCACGATGCGCGCCGCCCCGGTGTGCGCCGCCAGCCAGCTGCCCAGGCGCTGCGCCGGCGTCATGCCGCTGTGCAGGCTGACCACGCTGCCGGCGCCAAAGGCCGGCTCGAAGCGCTCGCGAAAACGCGCCTCCAGCTGCGGCGTCAGGTTGATCTCCGGCACCATCACCAGCACCTGCGTCGGCGCCTCGCCGTCGGGTGTGGGCGTTTCCAGCACGGCCTGGGTGGCGCGCAAATACACCTCGGTCTTGCCGCTGCCGGTGGCGCCGTACAGCAGCACCGGCTCCGTCGCTGCGGCCAGGGCCTGCAGGGCCTGCACCTGTTCGACGCTCAGGTCGTGGCCGGTCACGGGCTGCGGGGTCGTGGCTTCGGTCGCCTGGGCTTTCTTGTCCCGGCGTTTGAGGCGCCGCGCCAGTTGCTCGGCGTCCAGCTCGCGCAACTGCGGCGGCAGGGCGGCCAGGGCCACCTCGCCCAGGCTGCGCTGGTAGTACTGCGCCGCAAACCGCACCAGCTGGCGCCAGCGCTCGTTCAGCGGTGGCAGCCCTTCCAGCACGCCGGCCACCGGTTTGGTCTGGGCTTCGCTCAGCCCTTCGGGCGGCGTGGCCGGGCAGTCCCACACCACGCCCAGCACCTCGCGCGAGCCCAGCGGCACCCGCACCAAAGCCC
>NZ_JBPCSJ010000466.1:0-2887 GCF_051007235.1 Hydrogenophaga sp.
GCATCGCTTTCTGGGGGGCGGACAGGGCCTTGGCTGGCGCGGCCGGGGTGGGGGATGAGGTCGCGCGGTCGGGCATGAGCGAATTGTGCCGAACGATTCAAGCCCACTGGAAAACGGTCGAAGCAGGCACATCGCTTGCTTGAAACTGACATGACCCTTCCACTGCACACCGACACCTTCCTGCCCTACATGCGCGACGTCGCACGCTGCGAACGCTCACTGCAGGACCTGGGCGCCGCCTGGCGCCTGATCGAGGCGTCGGCCAAGATGAACTGCGCCGAAGAGGCGCAGGGCATCCTGCCCATCATGAAAGCCACGCAGGCCGGCTTTGGCCGGCTCGAACGCGAACTGGTGGGCAGCCTGGTGGGCGAAAAGCTGGGCAATGTGCAGGCCGCCCTGGGCACCCAGGCCCGGTTTGTCATCGACATCGTGGTGCGCAACCTGTTCGAGCGCACCGCCGACGTGGGCTTTCTGGCCACCGACCGTGCGCTGTGCGCCTTCGTGGCCGGCCAGCAGACCGACGCCGACGCGGTGCGCGCGCGGCTGCTGGCCTACCGCCAGAAGTACACCGTCTACAACGAGATACTGCTGCTGGACAGCCGAGGCAACGTGCTGGTGCAGCTGGACCCGGAGGCGCCGGTCGAGGGCAGCACCGACCCGCTGATCGCCCAGACCCTGGCCAGCGACGGCCATGTCGAGACCTTCCGCGCCAGCGACCTGCGCCCGGGCCACCGCAACGCCCTGCTCTATTCGCGCCGCATGCACCACCCGGCCACCGGGGCGGTGATCGGCTTGCTGGTGCTGAGCTTCGACTTCCACCGCGAGATGCGCGACATCTTCCGCTCGCACCGCGATGCGGACGGACGCACCAATCTGATGCTGCTGGACGCGCAAGGCACCGTGATCGCCAGCGCCGACGAGCGCTGGATCGCCCCGGGCAGCCGGGTGCCGGCGCACACCGGCAGCACGCCGCAAGTGTTCATCCACGAAGGACGGGAATACCTGTTGCAGACCTGCCCGGCCAGCGCCTACCAGGGCTACCCTGGGCCGGCCGGCTGGCAGGGCCAGGCCATGATGCCGCTGAACCTGGCTTTCTCGGCCCCACCCCGCCAGTCACTGAGGGCGCTGGATGCGGCCACCACCACCGGGCTGCTGACGCACGCGCGCCGCTTCAGCCCACCGCTGTTCGAGGTGATGCGCGCCACCGAAACCATCCAGCGCGTGGTCTGGAACGGCCAGATCATCAGCGCTGGCCAGCCAGGGGAACAGCAGAAGCTCAAAGCCATCCTGGAGCAGATCAGCGAAACCGGCACGCGCAGCAACGCGGTGTTTTCCGGCTCCATCAGCGACATGTACGAGACCGTGCTGGACGCCCGCCTGGGCCACGCCGCGTCGCAGGCACGGCTGCTGGTGGACCTGCTGGACCGCAACCTCTACGAGCGCGCCAACGACTGCCGCTGGTGGGCGCTGACGCCGCAGCTGCGCCACACCCTGGCGCAGCCGCCAGCCGCGCGCGACCTCCCGCAGGCCGCCGGCATCCTGGACTACGTCAACAGCCTGTACACGGTCTACCGCACGCTGTTCCTGTACGACAGCGTGGGCCGCACCGTGGCCGCGTCGCGCCAGGCGCTCGACGCCCTTGACGACCGTTCAGCGGCTGTGGCCCCGGCGCTGCTGCAGCGCGTGCTGGCATTGCCCAGCGACCAGGCCTATGCGGTCAGTGCCTTCGAGGCCAGCCCGTTCACCCCGGGCGAAGCCACCTACACGTACCACGCCGCCATCCGCCACCCCGACGACGAACGGCGGGTGGTCGGCGGCATCGGCATCGTGTTCGAAACCGCGCGCGAATTGCAGGCCATGCTGGACGGCTGCGTGGACGCAGCGTCCGGGGCCAGAGCGTTCTTCGTCGACCGGCACGGCACCGTCATGGCCAGCACCCAGACACGTCACCCCGCCGGCAGCACCCTGCCGGTGCCGGCCGGTCTGCTGTCACTGGCCAACGGCCAGCACCAGGCCAGCGTGGTCGAGTTCGACGGCCAGTACGCCGTGCTGGGCTGCGCCGCCTCGCCGGGCTACCGCGAGTTCAAGGTGTCCGACGGTTACCGGGACGACGTGTTGTCGGTCGTGGTGGTGCCGCTGGGCGCTGTGCAGAACCACACCGGCCACGCCCGCGTGCGCTGGGACGCCGCCTCGGGCGCCGAGGAAGGCGCCGGCCGCGGCAGCGCCCTGCAGAGCTACGCCACCTTCTGGAGCGGCCCGCACCTGCTGGCATTGCCCGCGACGGCCGTGGTGGAAGCGGTGCCCTCCGCCCTGCTGTCGGCCCAGACGGCGGCCGACCCCAGCGGCCGTGTCGGCCTGCTGCCGCCCCAGCCCGGCTCGGCCGTGCAGCACCTGGTCTGGGTGTTCGACCTCGCGCAGCTGCTGGGCGGCGCGCCGACGGCGGCCGCAGAAGGCGAGATCGTGCTGGTGCGCCACGGTCTGCACACCATCGGCCTGCTGGTCGATGCCCTGCACGGCGTGCCGGAATTCGCCCCCGGGCGGCGCCGGCCCTCCCCGTTGTCACAGCCGGGCGTGAGCCTGGTCACCGAGATCATCCAGCCGGGCGGCCAGCACCCCATCATCCAGCTGGTCGACCTGCCAGTGCTGCTGCAGCACCTGCTGCCACCGGTCCTGCCACAATAGCGGCCCTTCTGCGTTGGAACGGGCCCGGTAAGGCCCTCATGCACCATGGCTTCATCTGCTTCATCGGCACGCACCTTCACCGTCGCCGACTTCGATTTTTCCCTCCCCGAATCGCTGATCGCCCAGCACCCGGCGGCCGAACGCAGCGCCTCGCGCCTGCTCGACGGCACCGGCCCGCAGCCGGTGGACCGCATCTTCCGCACGC
>NZ_JBPCSJ010000467.1:0-3394 GCF_051007235.1 Hydrogenophaga sp.
TCACACGGATATGTGCCCGGGCTGGAAGCGCCCGTCGGCTCGAAAGAGCCAATCTAGACCTGCTTGCTGACACCCGCCTTGATGCAGCGCAACAAGGGTCGGGTGTGCGCCGGCTGCTGTGGGCCAGATCAAACCGGCCCGGTTGCCTCAACCGGGCAGCCGGAATCCCGCCACCGCCTGCACCAGGCGCTCGGCCTGGTCCCGCAGGCTGGCCGACGCCGCGGCACTTTCTTCCACCAGGGCGGCGTTCTGCTGTGTGGTCTGGTCCATCTGGCTGACCGCCACATTGATCTGTTCCAGCCCGTCGGTCTGTTCCCGGGTCGAAGTGCTGATGTCGGCCATCAGCTCGCTCAGGCGCTGGATGGCCGCTGCCGAATGCTGCACGCTGGCCGCTGCGTGGGTGGTCAGCTCGGTGCCCTCTTCCACCTGTTCGTGGCTGCTGTGGATCAGGCTGCGCACCTCGCGTGCGGCATCGGCACTGCGCTGCGCCAGCATCCGCACTTCGCCCGCGACAATGGAGAAGCCCCGTCCCTGCTCACCCGCACGGGCCGCCTCGACGGCGGCGTTCAGTGCCAGGATGTTCGTCTGAAAAGCGATGCTGTCGATCACCCCGACGATGTCGGTGATGCGGTTCGACGCGGCGTCGATGGCTTGCATGGTCTGCGCCATGCGGGCCACCAGCTGGCCGCTTTCCGCTGCATCGGTGGCGGCTTGGCGCGCCAGGGTGTCGGCCTGCACGGCATGGTCGGCGTTGTGGCGCACGGTGGCGCTGATCTGCTCCATCGAGGCCGCCGTTTCCTCCAGTGCGCTGGCCTGCTCTTCCGAGCGTTGACTCAGGTCCTGTGTGCCTTGGGCGATTTCACCGCTGGCCGTGCTGACGCTGTCGGCGTTGTGGCGCACCTCGGTCACGATGCGCGCCAGGTGCCGGGTCATGTTCTGCATGGACGCCATCACGCTGGACTCGAATCCCGGGCGCACCGTGATCGACTGCGTGAGGTCGCCACTGGCCACCGCTTCTGCCGCAGCGCGCACCTCATGCGGTTCAGCGCCCAGCTGGTGCGTCAGGCGCCAGGTGATCCAGAGCGATATCGCCAGCCCCATCGCGGCGGCGGCCAGCGTGGCCCCCACCATGCCCAGCACCAGCCTGCGCACGCCGGCCCGGGATGCGTCGTACATGCTTTGTGAGACCTTCAGTTGCAGACCGATCAGGTCGCCGATCACACCCTGCATCGGGTCGAAAACCGGGTACATCTGGCTTTCGCGGAAACGGGCGACGCCCGCCCGGTCGTTGGCGTCCAACAACCGCATCAGCTCGGGCAGGGTGGCATCCGCGGTGGCCATGAGGGGCTTGAGACGGTCAACGATCACCACTTCTTCGGGCACCAGGTAGGTGGCCAGGTAGGCTTTCCACTCGGTGGCGATCGCCGATCGCGCCTGTTCAACCGACGCCTTGGCCTGCGCGGCACTGAGGGAACCGTCGGCGAACTTGTGGGCGGTGTCGACGATGTTCACCGCATACATGTCCGAGACGACCTTGATCTGGCGCAGTGGCACCACACGGTCCTCGTACATCGAGCGCATGGCCTGGCTCTGCCCCATCGCCTGCCACAGGCCCAAGCTGCCAATCGTGGCCAGCAGGGCAATGAACATCGCACACAGCAGCAGCAACTGGGTGCGCACGCGAACAGGTTGTTTCATGGGGCCACTCCGTGGGCACGCTCTGTAGGCCTGGTGCAGCGGTATGGCTGGCGCAGGAGGCGTACTTTCGTTCAGTATCGGAGCGAAGTTCGTTGTCTTGAATCTGAAATATTCAGGTCAAAAGCCACCATTTCCGGCAGATGACCCCCTGCTACGATGCCCGCGACCGTCGAAACGCCAACAACATCACATGACGCCGCAAGCATTCATTGCCAAATGGGGGCCAGGGGGGCCGGCCTGCAACCTCAACGAAGAACAGGGCGCGCAGAGCCACTTCATCGACCTGTGCGACCTGCTGGGCGTGCCCCGGCCCGGCACCGAACCGGGTTACCTGTTCGAGCAGGGCGGGCAGGTCACCGGCCAGCGCCGCGGCTATGCCGACGTGTACAAGCGCGGCGCCTTCGCCTGGGAGAACAAGGCGCCCGGCGTCAACCTCGACACCGCCTTGCGCCAGCTGCTGGGCTACACCCTGGCGCTGGACAACCCGCCGCTGCTCGTGGTGTGCGACCGGCTGCACATCCGCATCCACACCCAGTTCAACGGCCACCCCAGCGAGCGGCACGACATCGCCCTGGCCGACCTGGAGCAGCACGACCGGCGCGAGCTGCTCAAACGCGTGTGGACCGCGCCCGAGAGCTTCAGGCCCCGCACCACCAACCGCGACATCACAGAAGCCGCGGCCAAGAGCTTTGCCACCCTGGCCGAGCGCCTGCGCCAGCGTGGCAACGGGCAAGAAAACACACCGGATGCGGTGGCCCACTTCCTCACGCAATGCCTGTTCTGCTGCTTTGCCGAAGACGTGGGCCTGCTGCCCGGCAAGCTGTTCGACCGGCTCATCAACGCCAAAACCATGGCGCCCGAGCGCCTGGGCCAGAACCTGGGCAACCTGTTTGGCGCCATGAAGGACGGCGGCCTGTTCGGTGTGGACGACGTGCCCTGGTTCAACGGCGGCCTGTTCCAGACCATCGCCGTGCCAGTGCTCGACGCCATGGACGTGACCGAGCTGCGCAACGCCGCCGCCAAGAACTGGAGCGCCATCGACGTGTCCATTTTCGGCACGCTGTTTGAACGCGGGCTGGACCCCAGCAAGCGCAGCCAGCTCGGCGCGCACTACACCGACCCGGCCACCATCGAACGCATCATCGACCCGGTGATCCGCCGGCCCTTGTTGCGTGAATGGGCGGGCGTCAAGGACCAGATGGCCGCGCTGCTGGCCAAGAGCAAGAAAGCGGGCGACAAGGCCTGGCGCGACGCGCTGGCGCTGCACGTGGGCTTTCTGCAGCGGCTGGCGGCGTATCGCGTGCTCGACCCGGCCTGTGGCAGCGGCAACTTTCTCTACCTCGCGCTCAAGTGCCTCAAGGACGTGGAGCATCTGGTGAACACCGAAGCCGAGGCCCTGGGCCTGGACCGGCAGGTGGAGCTGGCCACCGGCCCGGCCAATGTGCTGGGCATCGAGCTGAACGAGTACGCGGCCGAGCTGGCGCGGGTGACGGTGTGGATCGGCGAGCTGCAGTGGCGGCTGGACCATGGGTATCCGTTCAAGACCAACCCCGTTCTTGAGCCGCTGGATCACATCGAACACCGGGATGCGCTGCTGTGTTGTGCAGACGGTGTCGGCGGCGGCGCGGGCGGGCCGGACGGTGACGGCTCACGGGTCCCGAAGGACCCGGAAGTCGCCGCCCCCGCCCAGCCCGCC
>NZ_JBPCSJ010000468.1:0-7567 GCF_051007235.1 Hydrogenophaga sp.
CACCGTCACCGTGCCCGCATTCACCACCCGCCAGCCGGCAAAGCGCCGGGTGCGCGTGGTGCCCAGCGGCTGCAGCGGGTCACCGCCCACGGCACCCCACACCTGGGCGTGGTCGAAGGGGCCCGTGGCGTCGAAGGTGATGTCCAGCTCGGCCGTCAGGTCGTAGCTCAGCGCCAGGCGCTGCTGGGTCACCTGCAGGTTGCTCAGCACCACCGGCGTCGCCGTGGCCGCGGTGGCCGGCACGGTGTAGGCGCCGCTGGCCATGTAGGTCCAGAAGCCGTCCGGCTCGGGCACCGCGGTGATGGTCGCGCCCGTCAGGTTGGCGGTGGGCTTGATGTCGACCACCCGCAGGCGCAGGCCCGGCGTGGCGTTGAAGTCGAAGATCCACAGCGTGTCCATCGGCGGGTTGTCCGCGCTGCTGCCGGGCACGGTGGCGCCGGCCGGCCAGGCGTCGGTCAGCGTCAGCGCGTGGCCCGCATCGCTGCGCGCGGCCACGCCCAGCACCCGGTAGGCCTGTTCGCCCGGCAGGCGCAGGCCCACGTAGCCGCTGCCGCCGGCCGGCACCTCCGCGTCCAGGCCGATCCCCATGGCGCCGGCGCTCGTGGTGCGCACGTACACCGCGGGCGCCGCGGCACCCGGGCTGAGCATCGCCCCGGCCAGCAGCAGGCCCTGGCCGGCGCCGGTGGCCGTGAAGTTCACATTGCCCGCCGCCTGCAGCCGCATCGAGACATACGGCAGATCGGTGCCCGTGCGCAGGTTCACCCGCACCCGGCACAGCCACCAGCCGGCCGCATCGGTCGGCTCGATCTGCACCGTCGGCACCGCCGCGCCGCTGCTGTCCACCCCGCTCACCACGCCGCTGGCCAGGTCGAAGCGCCCGCCGATCATCAGGCTGTCGCGCGTGCGCACCGCCAGCTGCAGGTAGCTGCATTCCGCCGCGGCGGCGCGCACCTCAAGCACCACGTCCTGGCCATCCGCCGTGCTTGAGACCAGCTGGTAGATCAGCCGCGTCTCGTTGCCCGCGCCGGTCGACTGCAGCTTGGTGCACTGCGCCACGCCGTCAGGCAGCGCCGCGGGCGTCAGCAGCACGGTCGCCACGTTGTCGCCCGCGTCGTTGAACTGCAGCCACGGCCGCGTGCTGCCCGCCTCGGCCGTGTTGCGCATGTCCTCGCTCCAGGCCAGCAGGTTGGTGGCCACGCCCTGCAGCCGGCCGCTGTGGCCCCACTGCGTCAGGTCGTGGCTCAGCGCCACCAGGCTCCAGCGGCGGAAGGTCAGGTGCTCCAGGTCCATGTCCCAGGTCACTGACTTGCGGCCGTAGATGTTCTGCGCCATCGCCATGCGCGCCGCCAGCAGCCGCCCCGCCTGGGTGGTGATGCCGGGGGGCGACACCCGCGCCGTCTCACGCGGCACCGTCACGCCCGGCGCCAGCACGCGCAGCGTCGCCGGCAGCCAGTCGTTGGTGCGCTCGGGGCTGGCCACCTCCAGCTCTTCGGCGGTCACCCGGGTGGCATAGCCCACCCGCATGCTGCCGCGCTTGATGTTGCCCATGCCCACCACGGCCTCGATCGCCTGGCCACTGGCCATGTACACCACGCCCAGCTTGCCCGTGTGGTAGCTGCGGGCGGCCAGCCCGGCGGCGGCGATCGCGTCCAGCACATCACCGCGCGCCACCGTCGCATCCCACCAGTGGTCGAAGCGGTAGCCCTGCGCCGCGCAGTGCACCATCCAGGCTTTCAGGCCCTCGATATCGATCTGGTCATCCGGCTTGCCCACGCCCCACAGCAGCCGCCCATCGGCCGCAAACACCCCGCGGCAGAACTGCAGGTACAGCGCCCCCGGGTTGCTGGTGGCCTGCGTCACCCAGGCGCTGCCGGTCCACACCGGGCACGGCGCGCTGGTGGCCAGCCAGGTCACCTGGTCCAGCACGCCGTTCAGCTGGCCGCTGGCCTTGATCTTGATGCCCACCAGCTGCTTGGCCACGGTGGCCGTGCCGTCGGCCTGGTAGCTCTTCAGCGCAGCCCACTCGATGGTGTTGGCCGCCTGCTGCCGGGTCTCGTTGGCCTCCAGCTTGCGCATGCGCACCGCGTACTGGCCGGCAGACACGGCGCGGCTGAAGGTGCGCCGCAGCGGCTTGGTGGTGCTGCTGGACAGCTGCACCGTGCTGCTGCTGCCCACAAACGGCAGCCAGCTGCCTGACGGCAGCAGCCGGTATTCCATCGCCACCTCGCAAATGAAGGGCTCCGGGTTGCCGTTCTTGTTGATGAAGTACAGCTGGCCCACGATGTCGACCTGCAGCTGCAGCGTGTTCACGCTGCTGTTGCGCTCCACCCAGGCGCCGGGGGCGGTCACCGCATCCAGCAGCGCGCCGGCCACGGTGTCCACACTCTCCCAGGCCAGCATGTCGGTGTTGCCGGTCGCAAAGCCGGTGCGGGTCACCGTCACACCGCTGTAGGTGGCGATGTCGGTGGCACCGATCTTCAGCTGGTCGACCGTGCCCACGTTCAGGCCGGCATGCAACTGGATGTACTGGTACTGGTCATCGCCCTCGAACCACGCGAACGGCTGGGCCGCAAAGTCCGGCGCCACCCGCACCTGGCCCATCAGCAGGCCCAGCGGCTCAAAGTGCCGCGCGCGGTTGCGGGCACCCTGCAGGCTGTAGGTGGTGCCAGGGGTGGCGCCGCCGTAGCCGCCGGCCTTCGATGGCGGCAACAGCTTGTTGATCACCATCGAGCACAGCATGAAGGCCCCGGCGTTGATGGCGTAGGCCGTGAAGCCGTTGAAGCCGAGCCAGCCCCCCAGCCCGCCCACCTGGCCCGCGCCCGCCGCCATCAGCCCGCTGCCCATCGTGAACCAGGCCAGCGCCACCAGCGCGATCAGGCGCACCGCATCCTTGCCCGCCACCCGGTGCGCCTCGATCAGCATGCCCGGCTTGGCGCGGGTGCGCGCCCACAGCAGGGCGGGCACCTCCATGCCGCCCACGCGCACCTGCCAGCCCGCCTCATCGGCCCGCACACCATGCCGCGCCAGCAGGCTGGCCAGCGTGTCGCCGCGCGCCAGCATCACCCCGCGCAGCACCACCTGGCCGGTGGTGGTCAGCGGGTGGGGCGTCACCACCAGGTCGTTGCCGGCGCGGGGCGCGTCCAGCACCTCGGTCACGTCGATCCGCGTCACCGCATCGGTGCTTGCTTCGGTCACAGCCATCTGTAAATCCCTTCCAGTCGCAGCCCGGTCAGCGGGCATTCAGCCAGGCGCTGCAGCACGCTGGTGCCCAGCGCTTCAGACGTGTGCAACACCCACTGCTCACCCGCATGCAGCAGCAGCGTGCCGATGTGAAAGTGCGTG
The DNA here is from genome assembly GCF_051007235.1 of Hydrogenophaga sp. Taxonomy (GTDB): domain Bacteria; phylum Pseudomonadota; class Gammaproteobacteria; order Burkholderiales; family Burkholderiaceae_C; genus Hydrogenophaga. The sequence goes on from NZ_JBPCSJ010000468.1 coordinate 3,343, forward strand.
CTGCGCCCGCCACCGGCCAGCCACAGCACGGCGTCGCCGGCCTCGGGCTGCTCACCCGCGGCCAGGGGCCGGGCCACGTCGCCGATGGCATCGCGCACCAGCGCCACCTGGTAGGTCGGCCTGGCCGGGTGCAGGCCACCGGCCCAGCGCACCGTGCGGCCGAACAGCTGCTGCTGCGCCAGCACTGCCAGGTGCATGCAGTCGAAGCTGCGCGCCACGTAGGGCAGGCCCACCAGGGCTTCAGCGGCGCGCAGCGTCGCCATGCTCAGCCCTCAAACAGGCCGGGCGTCGTCGTCTGGTCGTAGCGCACGCCCACGGCCGGCATGCGCAGCTCGTCGTCGGTGCCCACCACGGCCTGCACCGTGGCGGTGGTCACCTGCACCCCGCTCAGCGGGGCGCTGAACTCGTACTCCACCACCGTGGGTGCGGCCCGACTCACCAGCCGAAAGGTCGCCTGCAACGCGCCACCGGGCGGCAGCGCCTCCAGCACCTGCGTCAGCTCGCGGCCCACGTTGTCCAGCTCGATGCGCGCCTGCGGCGCCTGCGCGTCGTCGTTGGGCAGCGTGAAGCGAAACGGAAGCCCCACCCAGGTGATGCCGCTGATCGTCCAGTCCCGCGTGTCGTTGACGACGTAGGCGGTCTCGATGCTCGGGTGCGTAAGCCGCAGCAGCAGCAGCATGCCCGACGGGTCGGACACCCGCTGCAGCTGGGCGCGGGCGGTGGCGGTCACCATGTGCTGCGCCAGTATTCGATCTTCAGGCTGCGCTTGGCCTTGTCCAACGGCCGGCGCAGGTAGGTCAGGGCGCCCAGCTCACCGCCCACCACCCGCGCCTGCACCGTGGCGCCGGTGCGCGGGTGCGGCCAGTCGAAGAAGTCCTGCCCCGCCTTGATCGTGGTGTAGAACCAGGTCTCGAAGGCGGCGATCTCGGCCGCGGTGTCAAAGTGCAGCGTCAGCTGCACCTCCACCCGCGCATCGCTGGCAATGCGCCGCTGCTTGGGCACACCGCGCTCCATCTGGCTGCGCTCCACCACGGGCTCGGGCGTCTCGCTGAAGTCGCGCCAGTCGTAGCGCATGCCGGTCGGCCAGGTCGCCATTTACAGCCCCAGTTCCAGCAGGTTGCGCGCCACCCGGCGGGCCCAGCCGCGGCCGTGGTGGGCCCAGGTGGGCGCGTTGGTGCGCCGCTCCAGGCCGGCGGCATGCACCCGCACGGCGGCGCGCATGTCGTCCATGCCATGCCCCAGCGCACGGATGGCCGCCATCGTTCGCGGCCCCAGCACACCGTCGTTGTTCAGGCCCAGGGCCAGCTGCAGGTCTTGCACCGCGGCATAGCGCCCGGCGTTCACGGCCAGGTCAAACACCGCGCAGGCCAGCAGCGGCGGCATCTCGTCGCAGGCGCACAGGGCCCAGTAGTCGCGGCGGTAGATGTCCTTGGCCTCGGCCAGCGTCAGCGCCTGGATGTTCAGCGTCGGGTAGGCCCGGCGGCTGATGCCGAACTTCGTCTCGCCGCCCCGGTCGTTGGGGTCGTTCACGTACCCGCCCTCGTGGCCGATGGTGCGCTCGAAGGCAACGTCGAAGGTGTCCATGCGGGTCTCCATGTCAGGCCATTGCCGGCCGCAGGTTGAAGCGGCCCTGCAGCGCCTCGGTCACCGGGCCCTGGCCGCTGGCGATGTCGCCGGCCACCGCCTGGCGGGCGGCGTCCAGCAGCACATCGATGCCGCCATCACCGCGCTGCCGCGCCGTGGCCTGCACCGGCGTGCCGGTGTTGTTGATCACGTTCAGGCTCAGCGCCACGGTGGTGCCGCGGCCGGCCGGCGCCAGCTGGCGCATCTGGCCCGGCGTCAGCACGCTTTCGTCCTTCTGCAGGATGGCGGCCATCTCGTTGCCCTGCAGGCGGCCGGTGTGGAAGCGCGGGGCGCGGTCCCAGGTGCCGGCAGGCATCCAGCGCATGGCGGCCGGCGCATCGTGGCCCACCTGGCCACCGCCGTGGAACACGCTGCCCGCACCGCCGAACGGTGCCCCGTTGCCCAGGCCGCTGCTGGCCCCGGCGCCCATGAAGCTGCTCAGCATGTTCATCCCGGTGCTGAACAGCCCCGACAGCTGCGCCTGCAGCTGCATGCGGATGATCCCGGCCACGACGCTGCCCACCAGGTCGTTGAAGCTCAGCTTGCCCGTCATGGCGAAGCGCACGATGCCGTCTTCCATCGACTGGAAAGCGCCGGTCCACGCCTGTTCGCTGGTACGCGCCGCATTGCGGGCGCCCTCGGCGTAGTTGGCCAGGGCACGGTCCAGGCCCACGCCGGCATCGGCTTCCAGGTCGCGGCGGGCGGTCTGGTATGCGGCTTCTTCGCGCAGCGCAGCCTGGTGGTAGGTCTGCAGGGCGGCCAGCCGCGCTTCGTAGGTCTTCTGGCCGATGCGGTTGTTGGCCAGGTCGCCGTCGAGCTGCTGCCGGTCGGACGTGAAGCGGTCGTTGATCGACGCTTCCCGCGCGGCCACCTGTCGGGCGGCATCGCCCATGCGCATGCCGGCCAGGTCGCGGTTGTTGGCGTTGCCGCGGGCCTGTGCGGCGGCTTGCAGGTTGCGCACGTAGTCGGCCTGGGCCAGGGCAAGCTGGCGGGTGGCTTCGGCCTGGGCCCTGATCTGCTCAGCCGCCTTGTCCCCCGCCAACTCACCGCGGCCAAAGTCGGCCGCAGGCGTTTCGCTGACGTTGCGCGGCTTCAGGTCGAAGATGCCGCGAAAGCCCGCGTAGTCGGCCTCCAGTCGCGCCCGCTCTGCGCCGGCAGCCACCAGCCGCGCCTGCGCCGCCGTCACTGCCGCGGTGCGGGCGTTGGTCTCCTGCTCGGTCTTCACCACCCGGGCCGACTCGATGGCGATCGACCGGCGCGCTGCCTCTTCCTGCGCCGCGATCTTGCCGCGCTCGATGTTGATCAGCTCGGCACGGTAGCGCTCGCCGCTCATGCGCAGCTCGGCATAGGCTTGGTCGGCCTGCGCACGCCGTGCCGTGAAGCCCGCCTGCTGCTGCGCCAGCACCAGCGCATCGCCGGCCGCCTGGATGGCCAGCAGGCTGTCCTGGTAGCCCCGGCTGGCCTTCAGGATGGCTTCCTGCTCGGCGGCCTGCGCAGCGGTGGTGTCGGCAGTGCGCATCGCCGTGCGTGCGGCCTCGCGCTGCAGCATCTCCAGCTGTTCCTTGTCGCGGTCGACGGCAGACTTGCCGCCCGACCACGGGAACACGATGTACTCGGTGGAGCCAGGGCGCTTCAGGCGCTCCTGCAGCTTGGCGATCTTGTCTTCCGCTGTCTCTGCCCGGCCCCAGCCGTTGGCAGCGTCCCACATGTTGCCAAACCAGGTGGTCACGCCCTTCAGCGCGGTTTCCAGGTAGCCGAGACTGCGCACGTTGCGCGTCTCCATCGTGTCGGCCAGCGCCTCCATGTTCAGGCGCATCGCCTCGCTGGTGCGGCCCTGGGCCTCCAGCGCCATGATCTGCTTGTACTGCTCGGCCGTCAGGTAGTTGTAGGCCTTGTTCGCCTTGGCAGCCCAGTTGGTCACGCTGTCGCCCATGCCGGCGAAGCCCTGCGCCGTCTCGGCCGCGGTCTGGCCGTTCACCTTGCTCAGCGCGATCGCGGCGCGGGCGCTCGCGTCCAACGTGCCGCTGGTCTGTTCGCCGCTGGTGGCCAGCACCTGCATCAGGTCGCGCACGGCGCCGGCGCTCACGCTGCGCGCGTTGGCCAGCGACCCGACCATGCTGTTGAACTGGCCCTCGGTCAGCGCCGCGGTGTTGCCGGTCAGCGCCATGCCATCGGCGAAGCGCTTGCTCTGTTCCCAGCCTTGGAAGAAGGCCAGCCCAGCCGCCCCGGCCGCCACGCCAAGGCCAGCCACCGCCAGCACCGTCGGCGTCAGCATGCCCAGCATGGCCCGCAGGGCCGGCGTCACGCCACCGTAGGCGTCCCTGATCTGCCCGCCCTGCTGGATGGCCACCATCCACACCGGCATGCCGCTGCTGATGCTGGTCACCACGTCGGTCATCTGCATGGCCAGCTGGCGGTTGGCCTGGGCCAGCAGGTTCTTCTCGGCGCGGTTCTGCCGCATCAGCTCCTGCTCGTGGCGCAGTGCGTCGGCGGCGGCCTTCTTGGCGGCGGTGTCTTGCTGGCTGCTGGCCGTCACACCGGCCTGGGCGGTGCGCTGGGCCGCCGTCGCGGCGGTCACCGCAGCGCGGGCAGCAGCCTCGGC
>NZ_JBPCSJ010000469.1:0-5918 GCF_051007235.1 Hydrogenophaga sp.
AACGAGTATTCAAGAAAACGGAAAAAGGATTCAATCATGGCTCACGCTCAAGGCAAGATTGTTCAGTGCATCGGCGCCGTCGTGGACGTGGAATTTCCGCGTGACCAGATGCCGCGCGTTTACGACGCCCTGAAAATGGAGGGCTCTGCCCTGACGCTGGAAGTCCAGCAGCAGCTGGGCGACGGCGTGGTGCGCACGATTGCGCTGGGCTCCTCCGACGGCCTGCGCCGCGGCTCCTCCGTCTACAACACCGGCGCCGCCATCACGGTGCCCGTGGGCACGGCCACGCTGGGCCGCATCATGGACGTGCTGGGCACGCCCATCGACGAGCGTGGCCCGGTCGACCAGACCCTGACCGCTCCCATCCACCGCAAGGCCCCGGCCTACGACGAACTGTCGCCTTCGCAAGAGCTGCTGGAAACCGGCATCAAGGTGATCGACCTGGTGTGCCCGTTCGCCAAGGGCGGCAAGGTGGGTCTGTTCGGTGGCGCCGGTGTGGGCAAGACCGTGAACATGATGGAACTCATCAACAACATCGCCAAGGCCCACAGCGGTCTGTCGGTGTTCGCTGGTGTGGGCGAACGTACCCGTGAAGGCAACGACTTCTATCACGAGATGGCCGATTCCGGCGTCGTGAACCTGGAGAACCTGCCCGAGTCGAAAGTGGCCATGGTCTACGGCCAGATGAACGAGCCCCCGGGCAACCGTCTGCGCGTGGCCCTGACCGGTCTGACCATCGCCGAGTCCTTCCGTGACGAAGGCCGTGACGTGCTGTTCTTCGTGGACAACATCTACCGCTACACCCTGGCCGGTACCGAAGTGTCCGCTCTGCTGGGCCGCATGCCGTCCGCCGTGGGCTACCAGCCGACGCTGGCCGAAGAAATGGGTCGTCTGCAGGAACGCATCACCTCGACCAAGGTTGGCTCGATCACCTCCATCCAGGCCGTTTACGTGCCGGCCGATGACTTGACCGACCCGTCGCCCGCCACCACCTTCGCCCACTTGGACTCCACCGTGGTGCTGTCCCGTGACATCGCTGCGCTGGGTATCTACCCCGCCGTGGACCCGCTTGACTCCACCAGCCGCCAGCTGGATCCGCTGGTGGTGGGCCAGGACCACTACGAAACCGCCCGCGCCGTGCAAGGCACGCTGCAGCGCTACAAGGAACTGCGCGACATCATCGCCATCCTGGGCATGGACGAACTGGCACCGGAAGACAAGCTGGCCGTGGCCCGCGCCCGCAAGATCCAGCGTTTCCTGTCGCAGCCGTTCCACGTCGCTGAAGTGTTCACCGGTTCGCCCGGCAAGTACGTGCCGCTGTCGGAAACCATCCGCGGTTTCAAGATGATCACCGCCGGCGAGTGCGACCACCTGCCCGAGCAGGCCTTCTACATGGTCGGCACCATCGACGAAGCCTTCGAAAAGGCCAAGAAAGTCGCCTAGGCGTGACCGGGGCTGACTGGTCGGCCCCGCACCGCTGAATCCTCTTTCACCTTTTCACAGGAGCAACTATGAGCACCATCCACGTCGATGTGGTCAGCGCCGAAGAGTCCATCTTCTCCGGCGAGGCCAAGTTCGTGGCCCTGCCGGGTGAAGCGGGCGAGCTGGGCATCCTGCCCGGTCACATCCCCCTGATCACCCGCATCAAGCCCGGTGCCGTGCGCATCGAAAAAGCCGACGGCGGCGAAGAGTTCGTGTTTGTGGCCGGTGGCATTCTGGAAGTGCAGCCGAACTGCGTGACCGTGCTGTCGGACACCGCCATCCGCGGTCACGACCTCGACGAAGCCAAGGCCAACGACGCCCGCAAGTCGGCGGAAGAAGCGGTCAAGAACGCCAAGAGCGACATCGACCTGGCCAAGGCCACGTCGGAGCTGGCGGTGATGGCCGCCCAGATCGCGGCCCTGCGCAAGTTCCGCCAGAAAAAGTAAGACGCCGTGTGCGTTTTGCCCGCCCAGACCGGCCCCGAGCCGGTCTTTTTTTGTCCCGCCGCTGGCGCTGCGCGCGCGCGGCTGGGATGATGTCCGCAGGAACCTTTGGCATGTCGGACCCGCACGCTTCATCGATGTTTGAGAACCCGGACCTGGCGCCGGAAGAGGTCGCGGCGCGCATGCTGGTCACGCCCACCGCGCTGGACGATCTCACGCTCGCCGACGCGATGAAGGTGGTGAGTTACATGCGCCCGCAGGTCATCCCGGCGGGCTCGGTGTTCATCGAGGAAGGCGAGATCCGCAAGACCGACTACATGATGCTGGTGCTCGAAGGCGACATCGCGGTCGAGAACGAGCTGCCCGGTCTGAACGAGAGCATGGTGGTCAACGTGATCGGCCCAGGCCATCTGATCGGCGAGATGGGCCTGCTCGATGGCTCGCCGCGATCGGCCACCTGCACCGCCACCACCGACGTCGTGGTCGCGGTGCTCACGCGCACCGCGCTCATGCGCCTGCTCAGGGACGAACCGCGCGTGGGCGCGCGGCTGCTGCTGACCATCTCCACCCGCATGGCGCAACGCCTGCGCGACACCACCCGCAAGCTGCGCACCTTTGCGCAGATGAACAAGGCCATGCACGAGGAGCTGCAGGTGGTGATGAACAACCGCACCCGACTGGGTGACAAGCGTTCCAGCTGAGCTGGGTAGCGGTTGCCAGGGGGGCCTGCGGTATCATGCGCGCACCACGGCGTCGGGCAGTTCGTCCGGGTTGACGGTGTCGGCGTCGGCCGGGAAATGGGCCACCAGCAGTGCCGACACCTCTTCCAGTGCCTGGGTCAGGCCGTCCTCGAACGCCCCTTCGCGCAGGCGCTGCCCCAGCCGTTCCACCACCGCCTGCCATTGCGCAGCGTCCACCACTCGGGCCAGCCCGCGGTCGGCCACGATTTCGATCGCCTGCTCGGCCAGCAGCAGGTAGATCAGCACGCCGTTGTTCTGTTCGGTGTCCCAGATGCGCAGCCGCGCGAACCAGTCGAAGGCGCGCTCGCGCCCCAGCCGTCGCACGTCGTCGCCGCAGTGTGCCCGCCAGACCTGAGACGGCGGCAGTGCGGATTCGACGCAGATGCGCACTTCGCCCGTGTGGCGGCGTTCGCTGGCGGTCACCCGCCGGGCCAGGCGCTCGGCCATGGTGTCGGGCACGGCGCGCCGCGTGTCGGCGAGGTCCAGCCACAGGTGCCGCCACAGCCGCTGGATGCGGTGCAGGTGCATCACCAGCCCCCCGAGGCGCCGCCGCCCCCAAAGTTGCCCCCGCCACCCGAGCGAAAACCACCGACGCCGCCACCGAAGCCCCCGCCGCCAAAGCCACCATGCCCGGGCCCGTCCCAGCCACGACGGCCAGACCGCACCGGTGCCGTGGGCAGGTGCTGCATGAACAGCGCGACCAGCAGGGCCAGCAGGCCCGCACCCAGACCGATCCAGACCACCGAGGTGATCATCCAGGCGATGCCGCCCGCGGCGCCCCCGGTGAGCAGCGCGCCGAGATTGTTGCCGAAGATGCCGCGCAACACGCCTGAGAGGATGGGCACCGCGAAGGCGCCGAAGATCAGCAAGTCCATGGGCTCGTAGCCGTTCGATGACGCGTCGCGCTGGGTGGGCGCGGGCAGCGCCTCGCCCGCGATCAGCGCCAGGATCTGTTCGACCCCCGCACGGATGCCGCCCGCGTAGTCGCCCTGGCGGAAGGCGGGCGCCACGACCTGGTCGAGGATGCGCTGGGCCATCAGGTCGGGGATGGCGCCTTCCAGCGACTTGGCCGGTGCGATGCGCATGCGCCGGTCGTTCTTGGCGACCACGAACAGCAGGCCGTCACCCACGTCCTGGCGGCCGATCTTCCAGGCATCGCCCACGCGCTGGGTGTAGTCGGCGATGTCCTCCGGTGCCGTGGACGGCACGATCAGCACCACCACCTGGGCGCCGCGTTCCTGCTCGAAAAGGGCCAGGCGTTCTTCGATCGCGGCCAGCGCCGCGGCGTCCAGCGTGCCGGTCTGGTCCATCACGCGTGCGCGCAGCTCGGGCACCGGCAGCACGCCCTGGCCCCAGGCCAGCCAGGGCGCGAGCACCAGGGCCAGCCACACCAGCAGGGTGCGCACCGGGTGTGCGCCCGCCAGAGGCGTCATTTCTTCTCGAAGTCCACCGCCGGCGGTGCCGAGATGGCGGCCTCGTTCTGCACGGTGAAGTTGGCCTTGGGCGCGTAGCTGAACACCATCGCGGTCAGGTTGCTCGGGAAACTGCGGGTGAGCACGTTGGACGACTGCACGCTCTGGATGTAGCGGTTGCGCGCCACGGTGATGCGGTTCTCGGTGCCTTCGAGCTGCACGCGAAGGTCGGAAAAGCCCTGGTTGGCCTTGAGGTTGGGGTACTGCTCGACCACCACCATCAGCCGGCTCAGGGCACTGCCCACCTCGCCCTGGGCGGCCTGAAATTTCTGCATCGCCGCCGGGTCGTTGACCATCTCCGGTGTCATCTGGATCGATGTGGCCTTGGAGCGTGCCTCCACCACCTTGGTCAGCGTCTCCTGCTCGAAGTTCGCCTCGCCCTTGACGGTGGCGACGATGTTCGGGATCAGGTCCGCGCGGCGCTGGTACTGGTTGAGCACCTCGGACCAGGCCGACTTGCTTTCTTCGTCCAGGCGCTGGAAGTCGTTGTAGCCGCAGCCGGTGGTCAGCAGGGTGGCGGACAGCAGCGCGGCGGTCAGCAAGGCACGGTTGTTCATGGGGTCCTCCGGGGGCAAAGACCTATCATAGTGCGCGCCCGGGTGGCCCGATCAGGCCCTGAGCGCGGCCGCAGCGTCCCGCGAGACAATGCCGCCTGAACCCCCAACTCCCCCCACGCCATGCGCAAACCCAAACTGCCCCCGGGCTCGCCGGACGACACCGAACACGCGTTCTACGAAGCGCTGCAGCACGCCGACATCGACCGCCTGATGGCCTGCTGGGCCGACGAGGACGACATCGTCTGCGTGCACCCCGGTGGTCCGCGCCTGCTGGGCCACGCGGCGGTGCGCGCCGCCTTTGAAACCCTGTTCGCCAACGGCAGCGTCAAGGCCGTGCCGGAAAAGGTGCGCCGCCTCGACGCCGGCGGCTGCAGCGTGCACAGCGTGGTCGAACGCATCGAGGTGATGGGGCACGACGGCCCCGGCAGCGCCTGGGTGGTGGCCACCAACGTCTACGCCAAGACCGCGCAAGGCTGGCGCATGGTGGCGCACCACGCCAGCCCGGGCGCAGCCAGCGAGCCGGCCGAAGCACTCACCACCCCCACCCTGCTGCATTGAACCCCGACGACCGTAACGAACGCATGCAAACCCCCTGGGACTACCGCGCGCCCTGGTGGCTGCCGGGTGGCAATGTGCAGACCCTGTGGGCGGCGCTGGCGGCCCGCCGCCACTTCGGCCCGGCGCCCACCTGGCAACGCCGCCGCTGGACCACGCCCGACAGCGACTTCATCGACCTTGACATCGCGCAGCACAGCAGTGCGCCCGCCGCGCCGCTGCTGGTGCTGTTCCACGGGCTCGAAGGCTCGTCGGCCAGCGCCTACGCGCAGGCCTTCGCCGACTTTGCCGCCGCCCGGGGCCTGGCCTTTGTGGTGCCGCATTTTCGGGGTTGTTCCGGCGAGCTGAACCTGGCGCCGCGCGCTTATCACTCGGGCGATTTCCATGAGATCGACTGGGTGCTGCGCCGCCTGGCGGCCGAACACCCGCAGCGGCCCCTGCTGGCGGCCGGTGTGTCGCTGGGTGGCAACGCACTGCTGCGCTGGGCCGGGGAAATGGGGACGCAGGCGGCGCCGGTGGTGCGGGCCGTGGCGGCGGTCTGCTCGCCGCTGGACCTGGCGGCCGGCGGCCACGGCATCGGGCGCGGCTTCAACCGGCTGGTCTACACCCGCATGTTCCTCAACAGCATGGTGCCCAAGGCTTTGCAGAAGCTGCAGCAGCACCCCGGCC
>NZ_JBPCSJ010000470.1:0-9865 GCF_051007235.1 Hydrogenophaga sp.
TGCTGGGGGCGGCACTGGCGGCCCGGCAAAGCCGGTTCCGCGGTGCCCTGGATCAACTCCCCCTCCGGCGCACAGTGTCTGCGTCGAGGATGCGGTGGAACCGGCTTTGCCGGGCCACTCGCATCGCCCCCTGGGGTGTGACGCCGCAGGCGGCGCAGGGGGGGCCTGTTCACGCCACCGGTAACGTGAACCGGAAGGTCGTGCCGCGCGGCTGGGCCGTTTCGTGGACCAGCGCGCCGCCGTGCTGCTCCACCACCGTGCGGCACAGGCTCAGGCCCAGGCCCATGCCCTCGGCCTTGGTGGTGAAAAAGGGCGTGAACAGCTTGTTGCGCACCTCCTCGGCCAGGCCCTGGCCGTGGTCGGTGACGGCGAACTCCACCCAGGCCTTGCGCGGTGCGCGGTCGCTGTCGGTCCAGGGCTTGGCCAGGCGGGCCGAGAGGGTCAGCATGCGCAGGCCCGAGCGGGTGGGCGGGTCTCCGTCGGGCATGGCCTGCATGCCGTTGCGCGCCAGGTTGAGCAGCACCTGTTCGACCATGGTGCGGTCGCACTGCACCGCGGGCAGGCCGGGCGCGATCTCGGTGTGCACGCGGATGCCCAGCTTCTTGGCCTGCAGGCCCAGCAGCGGCGCGATGGCGTCGAACAGGCTGTGCGGCGCCACCGGCTCGCGCACCTGCTCGCGCCGGCGCACGAAGTCGGCCACGCTTTTGATGACGCGGCCAGCGCGCTCGGCCTGCTCGCCGATGCGGCGCATGGCCTGGTGCAGCTCGTCCGGGCGCAGCTCGCCGGCCGGGCCGTCCAGCAGGTTGAGGGTGCCGGTCGCGTAGCTCGATATGGCGGCCAGCGGCTGGTTGAGTTCGTGGCTGAGCAGCGAGGCCATTTCGCCCACCGTGGCCAGGCGCGCGGTGGCCTGCAGGCGGTCCTGGCTGGCGCGGTTGAGCTCTTCCACGCGGCGCTGTTCGGTCAGGTCCAGGATGGCGCTCATCCAGCCGGTCTGCACGCCCTGGGCGTCGATCAGCGGCGCCTCGATGATGAGGACCGGAAAACGCGTGCCGTCGCTGCGCTGGAACACCGATTCCCAGCCCTCGCGCGGCAGGTCGCGCCCGGCCAGGCGCACGGCCTGGCGCTGCTGGTACTCGTCCACCAGCTCGGGCGGCCACCAGGGCGCGGGGAAGCCGCTGCCAATCAGCTGTTCGGTGCTGTAGCCCACCATCTGGCAGAAGGCGGGGTTGACGTAGGTGATGCGCCCGTCCATGTCGCGCGCGCGCAGCCCGGTGACCAGCGAGTCCTCCATGGCCTTGCGAAAGGCCAGCGCGTCGGCCAGTTCGTGCTCGGCCTGCTGGCGGCGGCGGATGTCGTGCGCCAGCAGGCCCAGCACCGCCAGCAAGGCCAGCGAGAGCACGCCCACCACGGCCGTGAGCACGTTGGGGAACAGGGCGTACACCGCGCGCGGGCTTTCCAGCCGCAGCATCAGGGTGTGGCCGGGCAGGTCCAGCAGGCTGGTGGCCACCAGGGTGCGGCGCGCGCCGCCCACGCTGCTGTGCAGGGCCAGGCGGGTGCCGTCTGGCTCGGTGAAGGCCAGGCCGCGACCGCGCAGGAAGTCTTTGGTGGTCAGCTCCGCCAGGATGCCCGGCAGCCCATAGGTGGCCACCAGATAACCGCTGGTGCTGCCGGCGCGCACGACCGGCAGGCACATCTCCATCAGCTCCATGCCCAGCCCGTCGCTCAGCGGCCAGAAATAGCTGGGCGAATAGGCCGGGCCGGAGACGCGGCGGGCGTTGTCGCAGGCCTGCTGCACGTCCGGCCGGGCCTGGGAGCGGTCGAGCTGGCCAAACGGCTGCGCCATGAACGGGGTGTCGCGCTGGGCCAGCGTGCGCAGCTGCAGGTCGCGCCATTCCAGCCTCACGATCTCGCGGTGCGAGGCCAGCATCTCGGCCGCCGGTCCGTCCCACGCGTCGGCGCTGGGCGCCACGCTGTGCAGCGACTGCAGGGTCTGCACATTGCGCAGCAGGCCGCTGCGGATGTCGCTGGCCACGCCGCTCGCGTCGGCCTCCAGCGCCGTCTGGTCGCGCTGCTGTTCGTACGCGGTCGCCAGGAACACCAGCACCGCCAGCAAGGCCACCACCAGCGCCAGCAGGGCGCCCCAGAGCAGCCAGCGGCGCGAGCGCAGGGCGTCCGCGATCACAGCTTCCGGTGTTGCAGCGCGGGCAGCTGCTGGCGCACGCGCTGCAGCTCGGTCATGTCCAGCTCGGCCATGGCGATGCCCGGCCCGGTGGCCTGCATCGCCAGCACCTGGCCCCAGGGGTCGATCACCATGCTGTGGCCCCAGGTGCGGCGGCCGTTCTCGTGCAGGCCGCCCTGGGCGCTGGCGATGACGTAGGCCTGGTTCTCGATCGCGCGGGCGCGCAACAGCACCTCCCAGTGGGCCTGCCCGGTGGTGTGGGTGAAGGCCGAGGGCACCAGCAGCACGTCGGCCGCCAGTAGGCGGTAGAGCTCGCCAAAGCGCAGGTCGTAGCAGACGCTCTGGCCCACGCGCCAGTGCTGGCCGTCGCGCGCGGCGCAGTCGAAGGTGGTGGGCGTCTCGCCGGCCACCAGCACGTTGGCTTCGTCATAGGCTTCGCGCCCGTTGTCGTAGCGGAACAGGTGGATCTTGTCGTAGCGGCTGACGGCCTGGCCCTTGGGGTTGTAGGCCACCGAGGCGTTGGCCGCGTGCAGCGGGTCGTCGGTGGCCATGGGCAAGGTGCCGCCCACCACCCACATTTTGAGGTCGCGCGCGGCGTCGGCCAGGAAGTCCTGCACCGTGCCCAGGCCGGGCGTTTCGGCCAGCAGCAGCTTGTCGGCGTCCTGGTGGCCCATGAAGCAGAAGTACTCGGGCAGCACCGCCAGCTCGGCACCGCAGGCCGCGGCCTGGCGCAGCAGGCGCAGGGCCTCGCTGAGGTTGGCGTCCAGGCTGATGCCCGAGACCATCTGGATGGCAGCGACTTTCATGGGGACAACTCCTTGTGCAGGGAAGGCAGCTTACTGCAGCGCGGGACCGGGTGTGGCCGCCGGGGCGGCGCCCCGGGGCGGGGGTTCGATCTTGTCGACCTTGGGGTCGGACCAGCCGCCGGTGATGTGGAACTGCTGTGTGGTCGCGCTCTGCAGCGGCGAGCGCAGCAGCAGCTGGGCCAGGAAGGTGCCCAGGCCCACGGCCGGGTTGACCGCGGTGGCCAGCAGCGACGCGGTGCCTGCGTTGATCTCGGGCACCACCACCACCGTCAGGTCCTGCGTCTCGCGCGCCAGGTCGGCACTGCCTTCCATCAGCACGGCCGCGTTCACCCCTTTCATCTGCAGGTTGTTCGTGCGCAGCACGCCCTGCTCGATGCGCGCGTCCCCACGCACGAAGTCGAACGCGAAGCCTTCGGAGAACACGTCGCGGAAGTCCAGCAGCAGGCGCCGCGGCAGGGCCTGCAGGCTGAGCACACCCAGCAGTTTGGCCGCGCCGGGATCCACCTTCAGAAACTGCCCCCGTTCGATGTCGGCCTTGATCTGACCCGTGAGGCTGGCGTGGTCCAGCGACAGCGGCGAACCCAGCCAGCCGATGTTGCCCTCGATGCGGCCCTTGCCCCCGCGCACCAGCCCCTCACGCCCCAGGCGGGCCAGCAGCTGGCCGGAGTCGTCGATGTCCAGCGCAAAGCTCAGCGCGGTGCGCCGGGCGGCGCCCGGCCCATTGGCGGTGGCGGCCCAGTTGCCGGTGGCCGTCAGGCGCGCCTCGGGCGCGGCCAGCTTGAGTTTGGTCAGCCGCCATTCGCGCTGGCGCGGGGCGCCGCCGCGGTTGACGGCCTCGATCTCGACCCGGCCGAGCAGGCGGTTGCCCACGGTGAGCGCGTCCACCGCGATGTCCAGCGCCGGCACGCTGCTGGGCTGCTGCAGGATCTGTTCGACCTCGCTGGCCGCGCCGGGCGCCAGCGTCATGCGCGCCAGCCGCGCGAACACGCTGCCCGGCTGGTTGCCGCTGGGCTGGCGGTATTCGGCGTAGCCGGCCAGCTCGTCGGCCTCGATGTTGGCGCGCCAGGGCCCGCCGCCCTCGCGCGAAGCGCCCACCACCACGCGCTGGAAGCTGCGGCCATCCAGCGTGAGGCGGTCGGTGCGCAGGGCCAGGCTGGTGGGCAGGTAGCTCAGGCTGGCCGCGGTGGCGGCCTCGGCCGGTGCCCGCACGCCCACCCCGGTGGCGCTGGCGAAGGCCTTTTCCCAGGCGTCGGCGTCCAGCTGCGGCGTGTGCACATTGGCCGCCACGCCGGCCGCTGGCAGGGGCGCGGCCTCGCCCGCGCCCAGCCCCAGCGCGATGCTGCCGCGTTGCACGCGCGCCTCGGGCCCGCTGATGTCGCGCTCGTAATGCAGCGCCAGCAGCGGTTGCGCCGCGGGGCCAACGTCCACCTTCAGCCGGTCGGTCAGCGCCAGCTCGCCGTCCACACCGCCGGTGGTGCTGAGCACGCTGGTCTCCAGCCGCAGCGGCAGGCTCTCGGCCGCCGTCTTGCCCAGCGGGGCGGGCAGCGCCAGCGCCAGGCCCTGCAGGCTGCTGCTGACCAGCAACTCGGGCTCGCCGGCGCGAAAACCCAGCTGCGCGCTGTAGCCGGTGCTGCCGCTGCCGTTGGCGAACAGGCGCGACACAAACCCCAGCCCCGCGTCGCGCAGGCCCTCGGCACTGGCCGTGCCCTGGCCGCGGAACTGGATGCGTGGCACGCCGCGCGGATCGGGCCGCATGCCACCGTCAAACCGCAGCTCGCCGCCGTACAGGCGGGCCTGCGCACCGCTGACGGCAAAGCCCTGCTCGCTGAAGTCCAGCGTGCCGGTGGCACGCGCCAGCAGCGGCGAGTCGGGCGTGATGCGCACGTCGTTGCCGGTGAACTGCACCGTGCCCTGCACGCTGGTGCGCGCCACCGCGTGCAGCGGCAGGCTCAGGCGGAACTGCACGTTCGCGGGGCCGCTGATCTGCGCCTGGGCCAGCGCCTCGCCGGTCATGGCGTTCAGCGGCGAGCGGCGCACAAACCCCAGCACCTCGCCGGCCGGCCCCTGGGCCTGCGCGCTGACCACCAGGGTGGAGGTGTGGGCCAGGTCGGCGATGGCGATGCTGGCCTGGCCCAGGCGCACGCTGGGCGCACCGTCCAGGCCCGACTGCACGCCGGTCAGGCGCAGCGCCGCGCGGTCGAGCAGCAGCTCGCCCTGCACGCCGCGCAACCCGGGCCAGGGCACCTCGCCGGCCAACTGCAAAAAGGCCGGCACGTACTGGAAGTCGACGTCGCGCAGGCCGGCGGCGATGCGGAAGGTGCCCTGCGCGCCGGGCGTGTTGAACGGCATGTCCCAGACCTCGCCCTGCACGCGGAAGTCCACCCGGTCGGCCGTGCCGGCGCGCACCGCCTCGCGCACGTAGCGCCGCGCCTCGGGGCCCACGCTCAGCGGCAGGTAGCGGTGCACGCGGGTGGCGTCGGCGCGGGTGAGCGTGGCGCTGAGGTCCAGCACACCCGGGAAGCGGGCCCGCGCCGGGCTGGTGGCCGGGTCGCCGGTGTGCCAGTGCGCCTGGCCCGTGCCCTGGGCGTCGGCGTTGGCCATGCTCAGGCGGTCCAGCCAGACGTCGATGCGCTCGCCCTGGCGGGTCCAGCGCGCCTCGGTGCTCAGCTGCTGCAGGGGCAGCAGGCGCTCCTCGAACACGCCGGGCAGTTCCAGCGTACCGTCCTGCACGGCCACCTGGGCGCGGCCACCGTCCTGGTCCAGATCGAACTCCACCGCGGCGCCGCGGATGCCGGGCCGGCCCGGCAGCGGGTGGTCACCGAAGCTGGAGATCTGGCCGCTGTCCTCGCCGGTCAGCGCCAGGCCTTGCACGCGGCCCTTGGCCCGGTAGCCGGCCACGCCGGGCGCGGCACCCTGCCAGCTGGCGGTCAGGCCCTGCACCAGGCCGGCAGGCTGCAGCCGCGCCAGCCAGCCGTGGGTGGTGGTGGACAAGGGCAGGTGGGTGGCGATGGCGGCCAGCGCGCCCAGGTCGATGCGGTCGGCCGCCAGCACCGTGCCGGCCTCGCGCCCGGCCCGGCCGCGGCTGTGCTGGACCGACAGGCGCCCGCCGGGCCAGACCTGGCCGCCCTGGGTGCGAAAGCGCAGGTCCTCGGTGGCCAGGCCGTAGCCCTCGTCGCCCCACTGCGCGCTCAGTCGGCCCTGGAGTTCGTCGATGGCCAGCGCCGGCAGCTGCGGGCCCAGCTGGGCCTGCACCGCCTGCAGCGCCAGGTCGGCGGTGATGCCGCCGATACGCCCGCCGGTCACGTCGGCCCACAGGCGCAGCGCGCCCTGGCCGCTGCGCACCTCCACGCCCCATTCGGACAGGTCGGCGTGCACGCGCAGGCGCGCCACGTCGGCGTGGGGCAGGTCGGCGTAGAGCTCGCCGTTCCAGTTGTGCCAGGGCGTCTGGCCGGCGCGGCGCAGGTGCAGGTCCAGCAGCGGTTCGCGCAGGCGCCCGCGCAGGCTCAGGCGCTGGCCCCAGTCGGCCGGCGGCGTGGCGTCGAGGCGAAATTCGTGGCGCCGTGCGGTGTTGCGCAGCACAAAGTCCAGTGCCGACAGCGCCAGCGGCGGCTGGCCGCGCAGGTCGTCGGTCCAGCGCACGGTGCCGCCCTGGATCACGAACTCGGGTTGTGCAAAGAACCAGTCGGCCGCGGCGGTGTCGCCGCTGGCCGGGCCGGACAGGTCCAGCCCCGCCACTTCGATGCGGCCCTGCGCGGTGCGCCGCACGTCCAGCACCGGCGCCTGCAGCAGCACCTGGTCAAAGCCCAGGCGCCAGAGCGAGCGGGGCGAGAGCGTGGTGCGCACGCTCGGCAGGCGCAGCGCGTCGCGGCCCTGCGGGTCGAGCAGGCGCACGTCGGACAGTTCCAGGCTGGGGGCCAGGCCGGGCAGGAAGTCGGGCAGCCAGAGGTGGCCCCCCTGCCCGGATTCGGCGCGGATCGCACCGACCTTGACCGGTACCCCCACTGCGCGCGTTGCCCAGCGTTCGAGCTCGGGGCGCCAGTCGTCGATCCGCGGCACAATCCACAAATGCAGGGCGGCCCAGGAGAGGGCCAGCAGCGCCCACGCCGCCAGGACCAGCCACAGCAGCAGCCGCGTCGCCACGGAGAGGGTTTTGAGGGTTCGCGTGGCCGTCGCGATCGGCGCCTGGCTTTGATTCATGTCCAACGCAAATTATGACGGTCAGCCCATCTACAGGTTCCGCAGCGGATGCATCCGGCGTGTCAACAAATGTGTTCCGTTCCTGTGGGGCCCGCCCCGCGCTGACCGAGGCAGACCGGCGCGCCGACCATTCCCGGTTTGTGCAGCGCATCCGCCGCCGCTACGCCGACGAACTGGCCCTGCTGCCCCCCGGCCCGCCGGTGCACGCCAGCATGGGCGAGTGCCTGGCCCGCCTGCGTGAACGTGGCCTGGCGCTGCCGGCAGCGCTGCGCGTGCTGCGCCAGCTGGTCATGGAACGCCTGGTGGTGCTGGACTGCGAGCAGGGCGCGTCGCTGGCCGACGTGACCCGCGCCGTCACCGAACTGGCCGAACTCGCGCTGGACCACGCCTGCAGCCTGGCCTTTGCCGAACTGGACGCGCTCTACGGCGCGCCCACCGGCGAGAACGGGCAACGTTCGCAGCTGTGGGTGATCGGCATGGGCAAGCTCGGTGCGCGCGAACTCAATGTGTCCAGCGACATCGACCTGATCTACGTCTACGACGCCGACGGCGACACCGCCGGCAACGCCAGCGGGCGCAACCGCATCACCAACCACGAGTACTTCGCCAAGGCGGTCAAGCACATTTACAACACGGTGGGCGAGACCACCGAGCACGGTTGCGTGTTCCGCGTCGACCTGGCGCTGCGGCCCAACGGGAACTCGGGGCCGGCCGCGGTGTCGCTGGGCGCGCTGGAAGAGTATTTCCTGGTCCAGGGCCGCGAGTGGGAGCGTTTCGCCTGGCTCAAGAGCCGCGTCATCGCACCGGCCGCCTGCGTCACCAGCGGCCACGCCAGCGCGCTGCGCGGCGCGGTGCTGCCCTTCGTGTTCCGCAAGTACCTGGACTACAACGTCTTCGAGTCGCTGCGCACGCTGCACCGCCAGATCCGCGACCACGCGGCCAAACGCGCCGCGGGCAACCCGGGCCGTGCCAACGACGTCAAGCTCTCGCGCGGCGGCATCCGCGAGATCGAGTTCACCGTGCAGCTGCTGCAGGTGGTGCGCGGCGGCCAGTTCCCCGAACTGCGCAAGCGCCCCACGCTGCAGGCACTGACCTGTGTGAGCAAGGCCAACCTGATGCCGGTGGCCACGGCCGAGGCGCTGGCCCGGGCCTACGAATTCCTGCGCAAGGTCGAGCACCGCATCCAGTACCTGGACGACCAGCAGACCCACCTGATGCCCGAGCGCGACGACGACCTGGCCTGGATCGCCGCCACCCTGGGCTACACCGACACCTGCGCCTTCCTGCACGAACTCGACAGCCACCGCGAGGTGGTGGCGCACGAGTTCGATATCCTGCTCGGCGGCGCCGGCCAGGGCGGCTGCAGCGGCAAAGGCTGCAACGGCAAGAACGGCGGCCGCAGCGCGGTGGAAGACCTGCAGGGCGTGCTGCCCGGCCTGCCCGAGGCGTTTGCCACCAAGGTGCGCGAATGGAGCGAGCACCCGCGCGTGCTGGCCCTGCGCGAAGACGCACGGGTGCGCCTGGTGCGCCTGGTCGAGCGCACCGGCGCCTGGCTCGAAGAAGGCCGCGTGAGCGAAACCGCCGCGCTGCGCCTGGCCGACTGGATCGAGCCGCTGCTGCGCCGCGAGAGTTACCTGGCGCTGCTGCAGGAGCGGCCGTCGGTGCACGAACGCCTGCTGCGCCTGCTGGGCGCAGCCAAGTGGCCAGCGCGTTACCTGCAGCGCCACCCGGGCGTGATCGACGAGCTGGCCAGCCAGCAGCTGCTGACCGACCGCTTCGACGCCGCCGGTTTCGAGGCCGATCTGGAAGAGCGCCGCCGCTCGCTACAGCGCACCGGCGAAGACGACGAGGAAGCCCTGCTGAACCTGCTGCGCCGCGCGCACCACGCCGAGGTGTTCCGCACCCTGGCGCGCGACGTGGAGGGCGTGCTGACGGTGGAGCAGGTGGCCGACGACCTGAGCGCGCTGGCCGACACCGTGCTGCGCGTGACCGCGCGCTGGTGCTGGGCGCGGCTGAAGAACCGCCACCGCGACGAGCCGGCCTTTGCCATCATCGGCTACGGCAAGCTCGGCGGCAAAGAGCTGGGCTACGGCAGCGACCTGGACATCGTCTTCGTGTTCGACGACGAGCATGAGAGCGCCAACGAGATCTACGCCGGCTTCGTGCGCAAGCTCATCAACTGGCTGCAGGTCAAGACCGGCGAGGGCGACCTGTACGAGATCGACACCGCGCTGCGGCCCAACGGCAACTCGGGCCTGCTGGTGACCAGCTTCGCCGCCTACGACGACTACCAGCGCGGCCGCGGCAGCAACACCGCCTGGACCTGGGAACACCAGGCCATGACAAGAGCGCGATGTGTATTGAGCCCCCACGCTCCACCGCTGCGCGGGTCGCTGCCCCCCGAGGGGGCTGGCCCCGCCTTGGGGCGGCCCGGCGGCGGGGCCCTCGGCGCTCCGGACGACTCTACTTCGCTGGCAGCGCGCTTCGATGCCGTTCGAGAGGCGGTGATCACCGCCGAGCGCGACCACGCGTCGCTGGCGCAGGAGCTGGTGGCCATGCGCGAGAAGGTGCGCGCGGCGCACCCGGTCAAGGCCGGGGCGTTCGACGTCAAACACAGCGTGGGCGCCATGGTCGACGTGGAATTCGTCGTGCAGTACCTGGTGCTGGCGCATTCGGGCCAGCA
>NZ_JBPCSJ010000471.1:0-2123 GCF_051007235.1 Hydrogenophaga sp.
GTAGATGCCCTTGACCCGCAGGGCGGGCAGGCCCACCACCACACCCACTGCCGCCGACAGCAGCCCGGCCAGCAGCAGCGCCAGCGGGAAAGGCAGGCCCAGGTTGGTGAGCACCGCCTGGCTGTAGGCCCCGACACCGAGGAACGCCGCATGCCCCAACGAAAACAGCCCGGTGAAGCCGGCCAGCAGCATCAGCCCGAGGCCGACGACGGCGTAGATCAGTACGAAGGTCAGCTGCGCCAGCCAGTACTCGGGCAGCGCCCAGGGCGCCACTGCCAGGAAAGCGCACAGCAGGCCGTACCAGAAGACATGGCCGCCGTGTTTGGCCAGGCGGATGTCCTGGTCGTAGTCGGTCTTGAAAATAAAGCGCATGTGGCCGGCCTCAGACTTTTTTGCGAAGCTTCTCGCCGAACAGACCGTTCGGCCTGAGCACCAGCATCAGCAGCACCACGATGTAGGGCGCGATGTCCTTGAAGCCTTCGGGCAGGTAGAAGCCCGAGACGGCTTCGACGATGCCGATCACCAGGCCGCCGACGATGGCACCGGGCAGGCTGCCGAAGCCGCCCACCACCGCGGCCGGGAAGGCCTTGAGACCGATGAAGCCCATGTTGGCGTGCACGAAGGTGATGGGGGCCAGCAGCAGGCCGGCGATGGCCGCCACGCCGGCCGCCAGGCCCCACACCAGGCCGTTGAGCCGCTGCACCGGGATGCCCATGTAGTAGGCGGCCAGCTGGTTTTGCGACGCGGCCTGCATGGCGATGCCCAGCTTGCTGTACTTGAACATCGCGAACAGCCCGCCACACAGCAGGGCGGTGACGCCGATGACCACCAGCTGCTCGGCCGAGAGCACCAGCGCGCCCAGGCGCACCACCTCGCCCGCGTAAGGCACGGCCAGGGTGTGGGTGTCGGTGCCGATGTTGGGGATCATGGTGATGACACCGCGCAGCACGTAGCCCACGCCGATGGTCAGCATCACGATGGAGAAGGCGGGCTGGCCCAGGATGGGGCGGATCACCAGCCGTTCGACCACCACGCCGAACAGGCCCATGCCCACCACCGACGCGATGACCGCGAGCCAGAACGGAAACCCCAGCAGCGTCATGGTCAGCAAGCCGCCGAAGGCGCCGACCATCATCAGGTCGCCCTGCGCGAAGCTCACGGTTTCGGTGGCCTTGTAGATCAGCACGAAGCCCAGGGCAATCAGGCCGTAGATGCAGCCCTGGGCGACGCCGCTGATCAGCAGTTGCAGCAATTGCACGCGCGGTCTCCTGTTTTTGTCGTGGGCGTTGGGCACCGCACATCGTGTGGTGTCCCGTCCATCGGTGGTGCGGCGGTTATATCGGCCTTGCTCGAAACCGACGCTAGGGTAGACCCCAGCGTCGGTCGCTCAGGTGCCAGTCGCCGCGCGCTTCATTTTTGCCAAGCGATTGCTTTGCAAAAATAGGGAATGCCCTTATGCTGGCCGCATGACATCGATCCGCATCGGCGCCGGCCTCGGCTTCTATGGTGACCACTGGGAGCCCGTGGTCGCCAGCATCGAACGCGGCGAGGTGCAGTTCATCGCCAGCGACCACCTGGCCGAACTGACGCTCGCCATCCTGCAGAAAGACCGCCAGCGCGACCCGACCCTGGGCTACGCGCGCGACGTGGTGCCCATGCTGCTGCGCCTGTGGCCGCTGATGCAGGCGCGCGGCGTTCGCTTTGTCTGCAACGCGGGCGGGCTGAACCCGCAGGGCGCGGCACAGGCGGTACGGGCGGCGCTGGCGGTCAAGGGCTGGCAGCCGCGCATCGCGGTGGTGAGCGGTGACGACGTGTTGCCCCAGTTGCAAGACCCTGCCATGCCCGACGCGGCGCTGGCCCACCTGTTCACCGGCGAACCGGTGGCGGCGGTGCGCGAGCGGCTGGTGTTCGGCAACGCCTACCTCGGCGCAGCGCCCATCGTGCGCGCGTTGGACCTGGGCGCCGACATCGTCATCACCGGCCGGGTGGCCGACGCGGCGCTGTTCCTCGGACCGATCGCCAACCACCTGGGCTGGGACCTGAACGCCACCGACGCGGCGGGGCTGGACCGGCTGGCCCAGGGCCTGACCGTGGGCCACCTGCTGGAGTGTTCGGGTCAAGGC
>NZ_JBPCSJ010000472.1:0-2310 GCF_051007235.1 Hydrogenophaga sp.
CACCGCGTTGGGCCCCAGTTGCAGGCCAGCCCCCACCTCGCCCAGCGCGCCCGCCTGCTCCAGCAGGTCCACCGAAACCCCGGCCCGCGCCAGCGCCAGGGCACAGGCCAGGCCACCGATACCCCCACCGGCGATCACCACGTGTTGTGTCATGGGCAGGCATTGTGCCCGCCGGCCCCCGCAACGCCTTGACGCAACGCAAACCCCCGCGCAGCGGTGGAACAAGCAGAGCAGCGACCCGCGTCAGCGGCAGAGCGTGGGGGCCAATGACCACAGCGACGGGCCGCCCCAAGGCAGGCCGAGCCCCCTTTGGGGGGCAGCGCCCCGCGACAGCGGCGGAGCGTGGGGGCCAAAGGCCGCTGCGAAGGGCCGCCCCGAGCAAGGTCAGCCCCATGGGGGGGGCAGCGACCAGCGCCAGCGGCGGAGCGTGGGGGGCACTGGGCCTACCGCCGGGCCGCCCCAAGGCAGGCCCAGCCCCCTCGGGGGGCAGCGACCCGCGTCAGCGGCGGAGCGTGGGGGCCACTACAACACCCGGTTGAACCAGAAGAGCGACAGCCCCGCCGACAGCAGCACCAGCACCGCCGCCGCCAGCGCCAGCAGGCCGGAGACCTCGGTCTCTTTCCGCTCCACCGTCAGCCGCGTGCTCAGCGTTTCATAGACCTGCTTGAGGTTCTCGGCCGTGCCGGCGTAGAAGTACTCGCCCTTGGTCTCGCGCGCCACGGACTTGAGGGTTTCTTCGTCGAGCCGCACGCGCATGGACCAGCCCTCGAAGCCGATCACCTCGCCGTCCACCGTGCCCACGCCCACGGTGTAGACGCGCACGCCGCGGTCGGCCGCCATCTGGGTGGCTTCCTCGGTGTCCACCCCGGTGGTGCGCTGGCCGTCGGTCAGCAGGATGATGGCGGCCGACCCGTAGGAGCCCGGGGGCACCGGCTGGAACGGCTTCTTCTCGGCCTGCGCCGCCGGCTGGTCGATGGCGCGGCCCTGCGCGGCGAACGGGTCGTTCTGCCGGCCGTAGGTGACGCTGGCCAGGTCCACCTGGCCAGGGAAGATTTCGGACAGTGCCACCACGATGGCACTGCCGATGGCGGTGGCGCGCTGCATCTGGAACTTGTCGATGGCGGCGTTCAGGTCTTCGCGGCTGAGCGTGACCGGCTGCACCACCTGCGCACTGCCCGCAAAAGCGACGATGCCCACCTTCACGTGCCGCGGCAGCTCGGCCAGGAAGGCCTTGGCCGCCGCCTGCGAGGCCACCAGCCGGTTGGGCAAGACATCGGTGGCGCGCATGCTGCCCGAGACGTCCATGGCCAGGATGATGGTCTGCTGCGTGGACGGCAGCAGCACCGTGGCCATGGGCCGTGCACTGGCCAGCAGCATGGCGGCAAAGGCCAGCAGCAGCAGCACCGGCGGCACATGGCGGCGCCAGCCTGGCCCACGGCCCATGGCTTCGCGCACGATGGACAGGCTGGCGTAGCGCAGTGCGGTCTGGCGCCGCCGGCGCAGCAACCACCCGTACAGCAACACCAGCAACGGCAGCACCAGCAGCCCCCACAGGAACTGCGGCCACAGGAACTGCACCGGCAGTCCGTTCAAAGCATTGAGCGGGTTCATGCGGCGACTCCCGTTGAGACCGCGCTGCGCCGCGGGTCGGTGCGCTGGCGGCGCAGCTGCACAAAGCGCTGCACCGATTCGAGCAGGTCGTCGTCGGTGGCCAGCTCCAGCGCGTCCACACCGGCGCGGGCCAGGGTCTCGCGCAGCTGCGCCTCGCGCTGGGCGGCGATGCCTGCAAAGCGCTGGCGAAAACCGCTGTCGTGCGTGTCCACCAGCAGCTGTTCACCGGTCTCGGCGTCGCGCAGGGTCAGCAACCCCAGATCGGGCAGTTCCAGCTCCAGCGGGTCCAGCAGGCGCACGGCCACCACGTCGTGCCGGCGCGCCAGCTCGCCCAGGGGTCGCTCCCAGCCCGGCTCGCTGATGAAGTCCGACACCACGAACACGGTGCAGCGCTGGCGCAGCGACAGGGCGGCGATGCGCAGCAGCTCGGCCAGGCGCGTGGGGCCGTGGGCGGGTGCCTTGGGCGACGCGTCTTCGGGCGTGTCCAGCAACCCCATCAACCGCAGCACCTGGGTGCGGCCGCCGCGCGCGGGCAGCACCGTGCCCACCGCCGCCACGCCACGGGCGCCGTAGAGCATGGCGCCCACGCGGTTGCCGTGGCGGCTGATCAGGCGCGCCACCACGCCCACGAAGCCCTGCAGCAGTTCGCGCTTGCGCTGCTGGCCGGAACCGAAGTCCACCGAGGGGCTGAGGTCCAGC
>NZ_JBPCSJ010000473.1:0-3842 GCF_051007235.1 Hydrogenophaga sp.
AAAATCCACCCTTGTTGATTGACTTAATTTTTTTTGTAAAAAAATTTAAAAAACACTTGCACAGGAAAAAGAAACGCTCGTATATTTGCATCCGCTAAACGCAAGGGACGATGAAAACAATTTTGAAATTGCGGAAATAGCTCAGCTGGTAGAGCGCAACCTTGCCAAGGTTGAGGTCGCGAGTTCGAATCTCGTTTCCCGCTCCACACTCCACAAACGGGAAGCTTGGCTTCCCGTTTGTCTTTCTGCTCTTGGCAGACCTGCCGCCGCCAGGGCAGCCCTATGGGTGAACCTGCGACAATGGCCCGCTTGCCTCGATGGTGAAATGGGTAGACACAGCGGACTTAAAATCCGCCAGCCTTCACGGGCTGTACCGGTTCAAGTCCGGTTCGAGGCACCAGCAGGCTCTAGGCTTTTCCCGGCGTCGCCGGTACAGTGAGTTTCCATGACACGATACAACGCGCCCTTCGAAATCCATGTGCATGGAGATGTGCCGCTGCGGGATGACGTGGTGTTCAACCAGATTCAGGACGCCCTCAAGCCTTTGTGGCAATACGCCGGCGCCCGTTCGCTGGCTGCAGCAGCCGAGAGCGCTTATGAAGACGAGCCCGGCATCCGTTTCGACGCCGAGGCCCATGTGCTGCAGATGTGCTGGACGGTACCGGGCGACGAGGACTTCCGTCAGGTGATCGAAGAGGCCTGCATGGGCCTCAACGAGATCGCTTCGGCCGGTGCGCCGCTGGAAATTTCCTTCTACGACACCGAGTTCGACGAGGAAGAAGCGCCAGAGGATGAAGAGGCCCGTGACGATTTCATGATGTGTTTCGTTGGCCCGACGCCGGCAGCCATCATGCAGGTGCAGCGCGACCTGCTGGTGCAGGACGTGGTGCACATGATGGAGCGGCACTTCGATGCGTCCGAACTGGGCGAGGTGGTGGGTTCCATCGACAAGCTGTTCAACCAGCGCTTTGACGCCCTGGTCAACTCCATGCAGCTGGGCAAACCTCCGCGTGGGTACGGCGGCCCTTCGGGCCACGGTGGTCCGCGCAAGCCGCGGCACCTGCACTGAGTGGTGTGCTGAGGCCTGAGCGCATCGTCGCGCTCTAGCGGCTGGACTGCCGCGCACAGACGCTGCTTCGCGGCGCTCTTGGAGCGGTCATGGTCCTGTTTTCCCCCGATGCCCTGAACCCTGGCGTGCGCAAGCGCGAGGTGTTTGCCTGGGCGATGTACGACTTCGCCAACTCGGGCTACACCACGGTGGTGCTCACTGCGGTCTTTTCCGCCTATTTCGTGGGGGCTGTGGCGGGCGGCACAGAGTGGGCGACGTTCGCGTGGACGCTGGCCCTCGGTATTTCCAACGCGATCGTGATGTTCAGCATGCCGATGATTGGGGCTTGGGCCGATCAGCGCGGCGCGAAGAAGCGCCTGATGTTGGTCTCAACCGCGGGGTGCGTGCTGGGCACTGCTGCACTGTCTGCAGTGGGCCCTGGTGCCATATTGCTGGGCATGGTGCTGGTGGCGGTCTCCAACGTGTTTTTTGCCTGGGGGGAGTCTCTGGCGGCGGCGTTTTTGCCGGAGCTGGCGCGACCCGACGCCATGGGCAAGGTCAGCGGATGGGGCTGGAGCCTGGGCTATCTGGGCGGCATGCTGGCGCTGGGTCTGAGCCTGGCTTATGTGCTGTGGGCGCAATCGCGCGGCCAGACAGCGGCCGATTTCGTGCCCGTGACGATGGGCATCACGGCCGCCCTGTTCGGATTGGCGTCCACGGTGACTTTTTCCCTGCTGCGCGAGCGTGCAAATCCTGCGCAGACCACGGCTCCAACGCTGCGTTGGCGCGATGCCTTGCGGCAGTTGCGGGCGACTTTCGTGCAGGCCCGGGGCTACCGCGACTTCATGTGGTTGCTGGCCTGCGCGGTGGCGTACCAGGGCGGTGTGGCCGTGACGATCACGCTGGCGGCGATCTACGCAGAGCAGGTGATCGGCTTCGTCCAGCAGGAGACCATGGTGCTCATCTTTGTGTTGAACATTGCCGCTGCTCTGGGCGCGTTTGCCTTTGGCTACGGGCAGGACCGCCTGGGCCACAAGCGTGCCCTGGCCGTGACGCTGCTGGGCTGGGTGGTGACCTGCGTGATCGCGGCGTTGACCACCACCAAGGGCGGCTTCTGGTACGCCGCGGCCATCGCTGGGGTGTGCATGGGGTCCAGCCAGTCGGCTGGCCGGGCCATGGCGGGGTTGCTGGCGCCGCCGACGCGGTTGGCTGAGTTCTATGGTTTGTGGACGTTTGCCACCCGACTGGCCAGCATCCTCGGTCCGCTGAGCTACGGGGCCATCACCTGGGCCTCGGGTGGCAACCAGCGGGTTGCGATTGCGGCGACGGCGCTGTTGTTCGTCGGAGGGCTGTTGCTGCTGTGGCCTGTGGACATGGCACGCGGCCGCGCACGTGCCCTCCAAGGTGGCGCTGGCCGCTGAGCGGCTCGTCAGCAGACCCAGTGCGCCGCAGGTGTCTCGATGCCCAGCCAGCGCCGGGCAACAGCACCAAGTGCTTCGGGCTCGCTGGTCGAGAGCAGGGTCAACCGGGGCAGGGCAGCGCAGGACAGCGGTGAGCGCTCGTGCAGCACCTCGCGGGTGCGGCGTGCCACCGGGGCGCCGGTCTCCACCAGCCGCACCGACGGGCCGCACAGGCGTTGCAGCAACTCGGCCTCGAACGGGTAGTGGGTGCAGCCCAGCACCAGGGTGTCGATGGGGGCATCGGCAGGCGTCTGTTGCTGCAGCGCGGCGACGTAACGTTCGCACAGCGTGCCGGTCAGTGCCTGGTCCCCGCGCTCGATGGCGTCGGCCAGCCCATCGCAGGCTTGGTTGTGGAAGTGGGGCGGGTGTGCGCCATCGCCCGCATGTTCCAGCCGTTCCTGCAGCTTGTGGTAACGAGCGCTGGCCAGGGTG
This sequence comes from Hydrogenophaga sp., assembly GCF_051007235.1. Lineage (GTDB taxonomy): Bacteria > Pseudomonadota > Gammaproteobacteria > Burkholderiales > Burkholderiaceae_C > Hydrogenophaga. The sequence goes on from NZ_JBPCSJ010000473.1 coordinate 2,941, forward strand.
CCACGCGTGGCCATGACCCCGATGTGCCTCGACCGACTCAGTGCCGCGGCGGGCTTGAGCGCAGGCTCCACGCCCACGAAAGGCAGGTCGTGGTGGGTGTGGCGCAGCGCGTCGATGGACAGTGCGGTGGCCGTGTTGCAGGCCACCACCAGGGCGTCGAGTGGGGTCTCGCGCCGCAGTTGCGCCACGATGCGCTGCGACCGCTCGGTCACCTCGTCGGCCGTGCGTTCACCATAGGGCGCATAGGCACGGTCGGCCACGTAGACGAAGCGTGCATGGGGCAGTTCGGCCAGCAAGGCCCGCAGCACACTCAGGCCGCCGACCCCGCTGTCGAAAACGCCGACGGTGTGACCGGGATGGCTCAAGCGCTGGCGACGGAAATGCCCTTGAATTCGCCCGTGGCGATGCGCTTGCTCCACTCGGCCGGGCCGGTGATGTGCGCACTGGTACCACCGGCGTCGACCGCCACGGTGACCGGCATGTCCACCACGTCGAACTCGTAGATGGCTTCCATGCCCAGGTCGGCAAAGCCCACGACCTGGGCGGTCTTGATGGCTTTGGACACCAGGTAGGCTGCGCCGCCCACGGCCATGAGGTAGGCGCTCTTGTGCTTCTTGATGGCTTCGATAGCGACCGGGCCACGCTCGGCCTTGCCGACCATGGCGATCAGGCCGGTTTGGGCCAGCATCATTTCGGTGAAGCCGTCCATGCGGGTGGCGGTGGTGGGGCCGGCGGGGCCGACCGCTTCGTCCTTGACCGGATCGACCGGGCCGACGTAGTAGATGACGCGGTTGGTGAAGTCGACCGGCAGCGGCTCGCCCTTGGCCAGCATGTCCTGGATGCGCTTGTGCGCGGCGTCCCGACCGGTCAGCATCTTGCCGTTGAGCAGCAGGGTGTCGCCC
>NZ_JBPCSJ010000474.1:0-2272 GCF_051007235.1 Hydrogenophaga sp.
CTTCACCAGCGTCCGGATCAGCCTCCGGTTGGTCCAAAGACTCGTCAGCAGCGCAACTGGTCGGGTTGGGTGCAGATTCATGTCGTGAATGTTTCCGCCGCAGACAGCCGTATGCCAGCCTGATCCTTGGCCGACAGTAATGGTGCTATGCCGATGTCAGGCCACCGGATGTCGAGGTCGGGATCGTTCCATGCGATGCAGCGATCGTGCGCCGGAGCGTTTTAGTCGGTGGTCTTGTACAGGAAGTCGGCTGTTTCGCTGAGCACCAGGAAGCCGTGCGCAAACCCTGCAGGCACCCAGAACTGCCGGTGGTTGTCCTCGCTCAGCTCCGTGCCGACCCACTGACCGAAGGTCGGCGAGCCGCGGCGGATGTCCACCGCCACGTCGAACACCGCCCCGCGCACCACTCGCACCAGCTTGCCCTGGGGTTGCTGCAACTGGTAATGCAGCCCGCGCAGCACGCCTCTGGCACTACGGCTATGGTTGTCCTGCACAAAATGCACATTCAAACCAGTGGCTGCATTAAAGGCGTTCTGGTTGAAGCTCTCGAAGAAGAAGCCGCGGGCGTCACCGAACACCTTGGGTTCTATCACCATCACGTCGGGGATTGCGGTGGGGGTGGCTTTCATTCAGAACACCTTCTCGTTGAGGGCGCGCAACAGGTATTGCCCGTAGCCGTTTTTCTTGAGGGGTTGTGCCAGCGCCTCGAGCTGAGCCGCGTTGATCCAGCCGCTGCGCCACGCGATTTCTTCCGGACAGGCTATCTTCAGCCCCTGGCGCTGTTCCAGGGTTGCGATGAACTGGCCTGCGTCCAGCAGGCTTTCATGGGTGCCAGTGTCCAGCCAGGCGTAGCCGCGCTTCATGATCTGTACGTTCAACTGCCCCAGGTCCAGGTAGGCTTGGTTGACGGCGGTGATTTCCAGCTCGCCGCGCGCGCTGGGCTTGACCGCTTTGGCGATGTCCACCACCTGTTGGTCGTAGAAGTACAGACCGGTGACAGCGTAGTTGCTCTTGGGCTGTTGGGGTTTCTCTTCGATGCTGACGGCCTTGCCGCTGCGGTCGAACTCGACCACGCCGTAGCGCTCGGGGTCGTGCACGTGGTAGGCGAACACGGTGGCGCCGCCGTTATGCTCGTCCGCGCTTTGCAGCAGTTGGGCGAAGTCGTGGCCGTAGTAGATGTTGTCGCCCAGCACCAGGGCGCTAGGGTGGTTGCCCACGAAGTCCGCGCCGATGATGAAGGCTTGGGCCAGCCCGTCCGGGCTGGGTTGCACGGCGTACTGCAGGTTCAGGCCCCACTGGCTGCCATCGCCCAGCAGCTGCGCAAAGCGCGGCGTGTCCTGCGGCGTGCTGATGATCAGCACATCGCGCATGCCCGCCAGCATCAGCGTGCTCAGCGGGTAATAGATCATGGGCTTGTCGTACACCGGCAGCAGCTGTTTGCTGATGGCCAGCGTGGCCGGGTGCAGCCGCGTGCCGGAGCCGCCGGCCAGGATGATGCCCTTGCGGGCGCTCGTCGTCGCTTTCATCGTTCCTCCCATTGTTCAAAGAGTTTCGGTCAGCATGCGCGCCACGCCCTGCTGCCAGTGCGGCAGGCGCAGGTCAAAGGTCTGCTGCAGCAGCGCCGTGTCCAGGCGCGAGTTGTGGGGCCGCTGAGCCGGGGTGGGGAAGGCGCTTGTGGGCACCGGCGCCACCTCCTGCACCGCCAGCTTCAGCTCGGGCTTGATGGCGCGCGCCGAGTCCACCACAAACCGAGCGTAGCCGTTCCAGCTTGTCTCGCCGCTGGCGGCCAGGTGGTAGATGCCGGCGTCTTGCGGCCGCTGCAGCAGCTGACGGATGGCGTGCGCCGTCACGTCGGCGATCAGCTCCGCACCCGTGGGCGCGCCGAACTGGTCGTCGATCACCGTCAGCCGCTCTCGCTCGGCCGCCAGGCGCAGCATGGTCTTGGCAAAGTTGCTGCCGCGCGCCGCGTACACCCAGCTAGTGCGCAGGATCAAATGCCGCGTACAGGCCGCTGCAATGGCCCGCTCGCCGTCCAGCTTGGTCTGGCCGTACACGTTCAGGGGGCCGGTCGGTGCGGTTTCCACCCAGGGCGTGCTGCCGCCGCCATCGAACACGTAGTCGGTGCTGTAGTGCACCAGCAGCGCACCCACCGCCTGCGCCGTCTCGGCCAGCACTGCCGGGGCTTCGGCGTTCAGCCGCCTCGCGAGGTCGGTCTCGCTCTGCGCCTTGTCCACCGCCGTGTGCGCCGCGGCGTTGACGATCACGTCGGGCC
>NZ_JBPCSJ010000475.1:0-7740 GCF_051007235.1 Hydrogenophaga sp.
CGAGCACGCGGATGTGAAACGCATGCTCCTGGCACAGAAGAGCTATGCGGAAGGTGCGCTGGCGCTCGAACTCTATTGCGCCCGCCTGGTGGACGAGCAGCACACCGGCGATGCGCAAGCCGCCGACGATGCGCGCCTGCTGCTCGAAGTGCTGACCCCCATCGCCAAGAGCTGGCCCAGCGAGTGGTGCCTCGAAGCCAACTCGCTGGCCATCCAGATCCATGGTGGCTACGGCTACACGCGCGACTTCCCGGTGGAGCAGTATTGGCGCGACAACCGCCTGAACATGATCCACGAAGGCACCCACGGCATCCAGGGAATGGACCTGCTGGGCCGCAAGGTGCTGATGGAGAACGGCAAGGGCCTGCAACTGCTGGCCGGTCGCATCAACGCCACCATCGAACGCGCCATCCAGGTGCCCGAATTCGCCGCCCACGCCAACGCGCTGGGCCAGGCCTTGCAGGACGTGGGCGCCACCACCAAGTCCGCCTGGGCCACCGCCAACCCGACCGAGGCGCTGGCCAACGCCGTTCCCTACCTGCAGGCCTTCGGCCACACGGTACTGGCCTGGATCTGGCTCGATGTCGCTCTGGCCGCGCACGCTGCCGAAGCCAGCAGCGCCCGCACCGGCCGCCTGGCCGCGGCGCGCTTCTTCTTCCACTACGAACTGCCCAAGATCGGCGCCTGGCTGCAGGTGGTGCGCAACCGCGACCTGACCTGTGCCGAGCTGGCCGAAGACGCTTTCTGATCTTTCACCTTCCAAGGAGACACGCATGACCCACCGCACCATCCAGCAACTGTTCGACCTCAAGGGCAAGACCGCCCTCATCACCGGCGGCTCGCGCGGCCTGGGCCTGCAGATGGCCCATGCCCTGGGCGAAGCCGGCGCGCGCGTGGTGATCAGCTCGCGCAAGGCCAGCGACCTGGAAGAGGCCACCGCCGCGCTGCAGGCCGCGGGCATCGACGCGCGCTGGATAGCCGCCGACTGCCAGCACGAGGAAGACATCCGCAAGCTCGTCAGCGAAACCCTGCAGCGCGTCGGCGACGTGGACATCCTGGTCAACAACGCCGGCGCCGCCTGGGGCGCGCCCGCCGAAGACCACCCGCTCGAAGCCTGGGACAAGGTCATGAACCTCAACGTGCGCAGCTACTTTCTGCTCAGCCAGCTGATCGCCAAGGCCAGCATGATCCCGCGCAAGCAGGGCAGCATCATCAACACCGCCTCCATCGCCGGCCTGGGTGGCAACCCCAGCGGCATGAAGACCATTGCCTACAACACCTCCAAGGGCGCGGTCATCAACTTCACCCGCGCGCTGGCCGCCGAGTGGGGCGAACACGGCATCCGCGTCAACGCCATCTGCCCGGGCTTTTTCCCCAGCAAGATGACCGCCGGCACCCTGAAGGCCATGGGCGAGGAGCAACTCGCCGCGCACGCGCCGCTGCGCCGCCTGGGCGACGACGAAGACCTCAAGGGCCTGACGGTGCTGTACGCGTCGGATGCCGGCAAGCACATCACCGGCCAATGGCTTGCTGTCGATGGCGGCGTCTCGGTCATCACGGGTGGTTGAGTGCAGTTCTCGGTCCACATCCCCTTCGTTGAACTGCTCGGCTTCGAACTGCAAACCTTCGAGGGTGGGCAGGCCACGATCACGTTTGACCCGAAACCCGAACATCAGAACTCGTTCAACGTGGTGCACGGCGGCGCCAGCATGACGCTGCTGGATGTGGTGATGGCGCACGCCGCGCGTTCGGTGGAGCCGGCCATGGGCTGCGTGACGATCGAAATGAAGACCAGCTTCATGCGCGCAGCCAAGGGCGCGCTCACCGCGCACGGCACGCTGCTGCACCGCACCGCCACCATGGCGTTTACCGAAGGCCGCATCGTGGATGCCGAAGGCAAGCTCTGCGCCCACGCCACCGGCACCTTCAAGTTCGTGCCGCGGCTGCCGGTGGGCAAGTCCACCAACGCGCTGAACACGCTCAAGACCGACTGATGACCAACGCCCATATTCCTGTTGCCTTCGTCACCGGTGCCGCCCGCGGCATCGGCCTGGCGATCGCGCGCTGGTTTTTTCAGCACGGGCACCGCGTCGCGGTGATCGACAACGACGCCGCCACCCTGACCGCCACGGAAGCCGCGCTGCGCGCCGAACTCGGTGATCGGGCGGGCGACCTGCTGGTGATCCACGGCGACGTGTCCGACCCAGCGCAGGTCGCCGCGGCGGTGCAGCGCATCGACGCCACCTTTGGTCGGCTCGACGCCCTGGTCAACAACGCCGGCGTGGCCACCTTCAAACCCATAGCCGACACCACGTTCGACGAATGGCGCTGGGTCATGGCCACCAACCTGGACGGTCCGTTCCTCTGCGTGCAGGCCTGCGCGCCGCTGATGCTGAAAAACGGCGGCGGCGCGGTGGTCAACATCGCGTCCATCTCGGGCCTGCGCGCCAGCACGCTGCGCGTGGCCTACGGCACGTCCAAGGCCGCGCTGATCCACCTGACCAAACAGCAGGCGGTGGAATACGGCAACGCCGGCATCCGCGTCAACGCCATCGCGCCCGGCCCGGTGGAAACCGAGATGGCCAAGAAGGTGCACACGCCCGCCATCCGCGCCGATTACCACGACACCATCCCGCTGGCCCGCTACGGCAGCCTCGAAGAGATCGCCAACGCGGTTGGCTTCCTGTGCAGCCCGCAGGCCGGTTACGTCAACGGCCAGGTGCTGGCGGTCGACGGCGGCTTCGATGCCGCCGGCGTCGGCCTGCCGACCCTGCGCAAAACCCCTCAGTGAACCCAACAGGAGACCCACCATGCCCGCCAACCAACAGATCCTGCTCGACAACCGCCCGCAAGGCGAAGCCACCGTCGGCAACTTCAAGCTCGTCACCACCGAGACGCCGGCCCTGACCGACGGCCAGGTGCTGGTCAAGCACCACTACCTCAGCCTGGACCCGTACATGCGTGGCCGCATGAACGACAGCAAGAGTTACGCGGCATCGCAACCGCTGGGCGAGGTCATGATCGGCGGCACTGTGGGCGAGGTGGTCGAATCGAAGCACCCCAAGTACAAGGCTGGCGACCAGGTCGTGGGCATGGGCGGCTGGCAGCAGTACAGCGTGGTGGACGCCACCCAGCCCGGCGCGCTGCGCAAGGTCGACACCACCCACGTGCCGCTGTCGCACTACCTGGGCGCGGTCGGCATGCCCGGCGTGACCGCCTGGTACGGACTGGTCAAGATCATCAACCCCCAGGCCGGTGAGACCGTGGTCATCAGCGCCGCCACCGGCGCGGTGGGCAGCGCCTTCGGCGCGCTGGCCAAGGCGCGCGGCTGCCGCGTGGTCGGCATCGCGGGCGGTCCGGACAAGTGCGACTACGCGGTCAAGGAGCTGGGCTTTGACGCCTGCATCGACTATCGTGCGCACAAGGACATGTACAGCCTGGCCAAGGCGCTCAAGCAGGAATGCCCCAACGGCATCGACGGCTACTTCGAAAACGTGGGCGGCATGATCCTCGACGCCGTGCTGCTGCGCATGAACGCCTTCGGCCGCATCGCCGTCTGCGGGATGATCGCCGGCTACGACGGCCAGCCACTGCCGCTGGCCAACCCGGCCCTGATCCTGGTGAACCGCCTCAAGGTGGAAGGCTTCATCGTCAGCGAGCACATGGAAGTCTGGCCCGAAGCCCTGACCGAGCTGGGCACCCTGGTCGCCACCGGCAAGCTGCGCCCGCGCGAGACGGTGGCGCAGGGCCTGGAGAACGCGCCCGAGGCCTTCCTGGGTCTGCTCAAGGGCAAGAACTTCGGCAAACAGCTCGTCAGGATTTGACCCCCCTGCGCCGCCTTCGGCGTCACCCCCCAGGGGGCGCCGCTGGCGGCCCGGCAAAGCCGGTTCCGCGGCGGCCTGGAATATCGGCCACCTCTCTTGTTTGAGGAGTGTTCATGAGTGCTACCCATGAAGTGTTCAATCAGGTGGAACCGCTGGTTGACTACAACCTCTTTGCTGGAAATCAGGCGCTCGGTGCGGCACTCAAGTTCAACGCGCCCGCGCTGAACACGGCACACCTGCATGCGTTGGGCGATACGCTGGGCAGCGCCGACATGCAGACCCACGCGCGGCTGGCCAATGTGTTCACGCCGCAGCTCAAGAGCCACAGCCGTTTCGGCCACCGCATCGACCAGCTGGAGTTCCACCCCAGCTACCACGCACTCATGACGGCGGCCACGGCGGCGGGGCTGCATGGCACGCCGTTCTCGGCGGCCGAACAGGCCAGCGGTCACGCTCACATGGCCCGGGCGGCGGCCTTCATGCTCTTCACCGAGCTGGAGCCGTCCATCCTCTGCCCGATTTCGATGACCTACGCGGTCACGCCCGCGTTGCAGGGCAACCCCGCCATCTACGCCGACTGGGCGCCGCAGCTCACCAGCCGTGCCTACGACCCGGCGCTCAAGCTCTGGAAAGACAAGCCCGGCGTCACCATGGGCATGGGCATGACCGAGAAGCAGGGCGGCTCCGATGTGCGGGCCAACACCACGCAGGCCGTGCCCGACGGCAGCGATGCCTGGGGTCAGCGCTTCAAGGTGACCGGTCACAAGTGGTTTTTCTCGGCGCCGATGTGCGACGCCTTCCTCATCCTGGCGCAGAAGCCCAGCGGCCTCTCTTGCCTGTTCCTGCCGCGCGTGCTGCCCGATGGCTCGCTGAACCAACTCGTCATCCAGCGCCTGAAGGACAAGCTGGGCAACAAGGCCAACGCGAGTTCCGAGGTGGAGTTCGCGGGCGCCACTGCCTGGCTGGTGGGCGAAGAGGGGCGTGGCGTGCCGCAGATCCTGGCCATGGGCACCATGACGCGGCTGGACTGCGCCCTGGGCACCAGCGCGCTGATGCGCCAGGCGCTTTCCATCGCGCTCAACCACACCACCCAGCGCAGCGCGTTTGGCAAAAAGCTGATCGAGCAGCCGCTGATGCAGAACGTGCTGGCCGACCTCGCGCTCGAATCCGAAGCAGCGACCGCGCTGGCCCTGCGGCTGGCGCGCAGCTTCGACCGCGCCGCCACCGACGAGCACGAGCGCGTGATGCAGCGCCTGCTCACCCCCGTGGCCAAGTTCTGGATCTGCAAGCGCGGCAGCCACTTCGCGCAGGAAGCCATGGAATGCCTGGGCGGCAACGGCTATGTGGAAGAGGGCGGCGAAGGCGTCATGGCCCGCATCTACCGCGAGATGCCGCTCAACAGCATCTGGGAAGGCGCGGGCAACATCATGGCGCTGGACCTGCTCAGAGCGTTGAGGAAGGCCGATGCCGCCGCTGCGCTGGCCCACGAACTCGCGCCCGCCCAAGGCATGCACCCCGCGCTCGACCACCTGGCCGCCAGCCTGCCCACCCGCGTGGAGCTGATGGCCACCGAAATGGAGGCCCGCCGCCTCGCGCAAGACGTGGCCCTGGCCGTGCAGGCCGCGCTGCTGGCGCAGACCGCGCCGCCCGCCGTGTTCGGCGCCTTCTGCGATTCGCGCCTGGCCGGGCACTGGGGCCACAGCTTCGGCTCGCTGGGCGCCGGCACCGACTTCGCCACCATCATCCAGCGCGCGCAACCACACTGACACCAAGGAGGCCGACATGACCACCCCCATCCTGCACCACTACCCCTCGTCCCCGTTCGCCGAAAAGGCCCGCCTCATGCTGGGTTCCAAAGGCCTGGCCTGGCAGAGCGTGTTCATCCCCATGGTCATGCCCAAGCCCGACGTGGTGGCGCTGACCGGCGGCTACCGCCGCACGCCGCTGCTGCAGATCGGCGCTGACATCTACTGCGACACCTCGCTGATTGCTACGGTGCTCGAACACCTGAAGCCCGAGCCAGCGTTGTTCCCCGAACACCTCAAAGGCATTGCCCGCATCGTCGCGCAGTGGGCCGACGGGGACCTGTTCTGGGCCGCCATGGGCTACACGCTCAGCCCCAAGGGCGCGGCCGCCATGTTCGCCAACCAGCCGCCCGAAGCGGCCCAGGCCTTTGCCGCCGATCGCGGCGCCATGCGCACGGGCATGACCAGCCTGCGACCCGGCGACGCCACCAGTGCCTACCGCAGCCACCTGCGCCGCCTGGCCCACATGCTGCACGACCAGCCCTTCCTGCTGGGTGACGCACCCTGCATTGCCGACTTTGCGGCCTACCACCCGCTGTGGTTCACCCGCGTGGCCAACCCCGCCATGGCCGGCATCCTGGACGCCACGCCCGGCGTGCTGGCCTGGATGGACCGCATGGCCGCCATCGGCCACGGCAAGCCGTCCAAGCTCACGTCCACCGAAGCCATTGCCATCGCCGCAGCGGCAGAGCCGGCTTCGGTGGCGGGCGAAGCCTTCCAGGACGACCACGGCATCGCGCTGGGCAGCCGCGTCACCGTGGCGGCGCAGAGCTTCGGCACCGAGACCACCGAAGGCACCCTGGTCGCTGCCACCCGCACCCACGTCACCCTGGCCCGCACCGACGACCGGGCAGGGCGCCTGCACGTACATTTCCCCCGTATCGGATATGTACTCAAGGAAGTGAAAGCTTGACCGGAACCACCGTTTACCCGCGCAGTGCCCCCATCCAGTGGCGCTGCCTGCCGTTTGCCGCGCTGAGTGCCGACACCCTCTACCGCCTGCTGCGCCTGCGTAGCAAGGTGTTTGTGGTGGAGCAGAACTGCGTTTTCCTCGACCTGGACGGCCTCGACCAGCAATGCCTGCATGTGCTGGGTGAAGTCGTCGATGCCGACGGCACCGTCCACCTGCACGCCAGCACCCGCCTGGTGCCGCCGGGCGCAGCCTTTGCCGAGGCCAGCATCGGCCGCGTCGTCACCGCGCCGGCCGCGCGCGGCGGCGGCATCGGCCACGCGCTCATGGCCGAATCGCTGCGCCTGCTCGAATCGCTCTGGGGCCCGCAGCCCATCCGCATCGGCGCGCAAGCGCACCTGGAAGCCTTCTACAACCGGCACGGCTTCGTGTCGGACAACAAGCCTTACATCGAAGACGGCATCCCGCATCTGGAAATGATCAGACGGTAGTCCCCCCTGCGCCGCTTCGCGTCTTCCCCCCATGGGGACCACGCCCTTGGACCGGCAAAGCAGGATCTTTGGCGTGTGCTGAAAGGCTCCCCCTCAAACCGACAAACCACACCAGGAGACAAGACGTGATTTCAGATTTCAAAGGCAAGACCGCCGTGCTCACCGGCGCCGGCTCTGGCTTCGGCCTCGAATGCGCCCGCATCGGCGCGAAGCTGGGCATGAACCTGGTGCTGGTCGACGTGCAGCAAGACGCGCTGGACAAAGCCCAGGCCGAGCTGGAAGCCGCGGGCGCCCCCGTGCTGGCCCGCAAGGTCGACGTGTCCAGCGCCGAGCAGATGGAAGCGCTGGCCCAGGCCGTGCAGCAGCGCTTTGGCGCGCCGCACTTCGTCTTCAACAACGCGGGCGTGGGCTCGGGCGGGCTGGTCTGGGAAAACTCCGTCAAAGATTGGGAATGGGTGCTGGGCGTCAACGTCTGGGGCGTCATCCACGGCGTGCGCCTGTTCACCCCCATGATGCTGGCCGCCGCCAAGGCCGACCCTGCCTACCAGGGCCACATCGTCAACACCGCCAGCATGGCCGGCCTGCTGACGCCGCCCAACATGGGCATCTACAACGTCAGCAAACACGCGGTGGTCAGCCTGAGCGAAACGCTGTACCAGGACCTGAAGCTGGTCACAGATCAGGTCAGCGCCAGCGTGCTCTGCCCGTAC